>CBFGNU010000356.1:0-3484 GCA_965650195.1 uncultured Mucilaginibacter sp.
CTAAAATTGGATAAAATATAAAAGGGAAAAATAAAAGACCGATGGTAAAGCCTTCGCTTTTACCGAAGCTTTTAGCCAATAAGTTAATTACCCAAACCGCAATAACGATATTAACACAAGGTAATAACAGCAAAATTATCCACCATATAGGTTTACCAATAATTTCGAGCATTACAATGTAATTGTAAATTGGGATGATGGCTGCCCAGCCCGGTTTGCCTGCTTTTTCAAACGTTTTCCACATGCCAATAACGGTAATGACCCAAATGACCAGTAGTGGAATTAACAGGGCACCAAAAACTAAAGCTACAAGGCCACCATCAGCCGTGCCCGAAGAGTAATCGTAATCGTTCATAATTGGATAAGATAAAAGGGTTTAATAAGTTAAGGGTTAATATTAACTGCAATATAAAAAAAATTAAATCCAAACCTACTTATAGCGGTACAAACAGGAAGGTAAAACGCCTTATTATCCGTAAATTGCGGCTATGCAACGCGAGCAAATTTCGGTATTTGATATGTTTAAGGTGGGCATTGGTCCGTCAAGTTCGCATACACTTGGGCCATGGCGTGCGGCGCAGCAATTTGTGCAGCTGCTTCAAAGAGAGGGTGCTTTTTCACTGGTTAGTGAAGTTAAAGTATTGCTTTATGGCTCACTGGCGAAAACCGGGCATGGCCACGGAACGGATATTGCGATTTTACTGGGCCTTAGTGGATTTGACCCCGTTACCTTCCCCGTTGATAAAATAGAGGAGGAAATAAGCCGGATCAAATCCGACCACAAGTTGTTACTTGGCGGCACAAAGCAAATTCCGTTTGCTTTTGAAAATGACCTGTTGTTCCTTTATAACGAAAGCCTTCCTTTTCATCCTAACGCCGTAACTTTTCAGGCGCTGTTAACCAATGGCAAAGCCATGTCCCAAACCTACTATTCAATAGGTGGCGGGTTTGTGGTTACAGAAGGGCAGCAAGGGAGCTCAAGGCCGGAAGTTGACTTACCATTCCCAATAGACACCGCGGCTAACCTGCTGCACTGGTGTATAAAAACAGGTCTCAAGATATCCGATGTAGTGATGGAAAACGAGCTGGCCTGGCGCAGCGAAAAGGAAACCCGCGATGGTGTGCTGAGAATTTTTAAGGTAATGGCCGAATGCATGTACCGCGGTTGCCATTCAGGAGGTTACCTGCCGGGCGGCCTCAACGTAGCCCGCCGCGCCGCCGAGCTGAATAAACGCCTGATAGGCAGCAACACCTATACTAACTACGAAGAATGGGTAAGCGCCATCAGGAAAACCGGCGACAGCTTTCATAATATATTGGATTGGGTAAGCTGTTTTGCGTTGGCGGTTAATGAAGAGAACGCGTCGTTCGGCAGGGTAGTTACTGCGCCCACTAACGGAGCGGCGGGGGTTATTCCGGCGGTGCTGCAATACTATATCGCGTTTTGCGATGGGTTTGATGATGACAACATTATTAAGTTTTTACTCACCGCTTCAGAGGTTGGCAGTATCTTCAAAAAGGGAGCCACCATATCCGCCGCTATGGGCGGTTGCCAGGCTGAGATAGGTGTATCATCGGCAATGGCGGCGGCAGCGCTTACAGAGCGTTTAGGTGGCTCTCAGCGGCAGGTATTGATGGCGGCAGAGATAGCAATGGAGCACCACTTAGGCATGACCTGCGACCCAATAGGTGGCCTGGTGCAGGTGCCCTGCATTGAGCGCAATACCATGGGTGCCATAAAAGCGATAACAGCATCGCAACTGGCTTTGCAAAGTAACCCGGATAAAGCCAAAGTAAGTTTGGATGCTGTTGTTAAAACCATGTGGCAAACCGCGCAGGACATGAACGTTAAATACAAAGAAACATCTGATGGCGGCCTTGCTATCAACATCCCGTTGAGCTTACCGGAGTGTTAGGTTATTGCTGTTTTCTACTAATGTCCTTTTAAGACCGTTAACGCAGGTGTTGCAGAAAATATAAGCAACAGATGCAACACTTGTAACAGTAATTTTTCATAAATGACTGATTGGTAAATAGTTAGTATTTTCACATGCAACACTTTGCAACAGACTTATTCGTCAGAAAAGTTAGCTGTAAATTCTATATAGGCTACTGATTATAAACTAATTATAAAATGTTAAAATTGGTGCTTTTTTGAGATTCTTTGCAACAGCAATTTTTTACTGCGATAGCGCAGATCTTACCAATGGTTCAAGCCTTTGCACCCACAGACCATACATTTTAGCTGATGGATGCAGACCATCACCGGCAATCAGATCAGGTTGTGTTGTGGCTGTTCGGGAGATATCAGTTATATTAAGATAAGTAACGCCCGCGGCCTGTGTTATTTGTTTATTTATGGCGTTAAATTGATCTATTTCTGAGGCTATCTTATCTCTGTTAGCATACGCCGCAAAAGGGGTAACACTGTAATCGGGTATAGAAATTACAAAAACCCGGTTAACCTTATTGTTGGCAAACGATATGGCAGTATTAAGTAACTTGCTAAAATTGTTGCTGTAGATAGTAGTACTAATGCCCTGGTATTGGTCGTTAACACCAATAAGCAGCGTAACAATGTCATATTTTTTATTCTGCACACCACTTTGGTCAATGGCATTTATCAGGTTGTTTGTTGTCCATCCCGTGGTAGCAATAATGTCAGGATTATTTGCCGGTGCCTGGCCAAGCAACCGCGCCAGTTGGTAGGGAAAAGACATATCAAGCGGGACTGATTGTCCAATAGTGTAAGAATCGCCCAAAGCCAGGTATTTTGCAGATAGATTTATATACACACCACCAGGGCCGGGCGTGTTGTTAAACTCGCTTTTTTTAGCGCATCCCGTTAATGTGGCAATCGAGAGTAATAGTAAAGGAATCGTTTTCATAAAAAGCCCCTAACCTATAATACGAAAACTATGTTGTAACGGATGCTAAAGAGGGCAAGATTTATTTCTTAAACAGCCGGGAGTCAAACTCAAAAGCGTCAATACTCCTAATGCGCACATTTTTAAAATCGGGATGGCGAGGATTAATAAGGTAATTATGATCGCCGCTAACTGTTGCCGATGGTACCTGTACCATTAAGTGCTTGTTGCTTTTAATAAATCCGTCGCCTATTAACTGCGTTGTTTTTATAAAAGGATTAGTGTTCCAGTTAGCGGGCAGGTCGGCAATTTCTACCCGGGGAATGCTTACTTTATCAGGTATTTCAATTGTCGCCAGGTAGTAATCAGTAGGGATAATACCAAAAGGGACATGAACGGCTATCTCAACCACAGCTAAGGCGCGCGATGCTGCCGTATACAACATGGGTACGCCCTTGCTGTTCCAGCGGCCGCCGGTTTTTTCGGCGCCGTAGCCCGACAGATCATTAATATATGCCTGCTTGCTAAGCCGGTAAACAATCATGCAAATATGCCGTGTTCAATGCGCCCTAACTCATCATAAATAAGGTTAATACCGAAAGAGGTATCCAGCATAT
>CBFGNU010000357.1:0-3444 GCA_965650195.1 uncultured Mucilaginibacter sp.
CCAATTGTCTTAGCGGGTTATAAAAGTTGGTGGTATATGAGAAATAACTTACCAGCAAACCTATAGTAAACTCGCCTTCGCTTATTAAATAAATACCAAATGTTAAAACAGCCAGTTGCGCAATACTTGCAAACAGCGTGTAAACAGGCATAAATATATTATTGGCAAGGCCCGCAGTTATAGCAGCTTTATAATTTTCGCCATTGGCAACGTCAAAGCGTTTTCTGAAATAATCGCGGCGGTTAAAGGCAATGATCACATTAAAATTGTGCAGGCTTTCCTGTATCTCGGCGCTCAAACCGCCAACGCTTTTCAAACTTTTCGCATTAGCACGTTTTACCCACGGCGACACGATCATGGTAAAGAACAATATCAGCAAGCCGGGCGCAAGCGCAGTGGCACCCAATTTAATGTTGATGGCTATCAGGAATATACCCGCGCCAATCATAGTCGCGATACTGCCAATGAACTGCATCAGCGATTGGGAGAAAAACTGGTTCAGTTTATCAGTATCGTTATTTATGCGCGATATCAGGTCGCCGGCCTTGTTTTGGTTAAAGAAACCTACGGGCAATTGTTGCAACTTATTGAACACAGCATTGCGCAAAGTAAACAACATGCGCTGCCCTACCCCACCCATTAGCCGTGTTTGCAAATAACTGGTAACCAACGACACAAAATACAGACAAAGCAGCAAACCACAATTTACTAAAACGCCATGATATGGGTCGGCAATTACCTTCTTACTGCCGGTAACAATATATTCATCAATAGTGTGCCCCACTACGTATGGCCCCGCCAGGTTTATAGACGAGGTAACCAATATGGCGCACATGGCCAGCCAAAGATTCCTTCTTTCGTGCGCTATTAATTGCAGCAGCTTTTTCAGGCCGGCAAGGGTTGAGGTTTTTTGCTGCCCTTTTGATAACTGGTTAAGATCGTAATTCATAGTTGCTGGTGCTTTGTTGCGAATTAAAAATCTGTACGTATTCGGGGCTTGTGCTCATTAGTTCGTTGTGTGTTCCTTCGGCCACTATCTCTCCATCCATCAGCACCACAATCTTATCGTAATGCTCAATGGCCGCTATTTTTTGCGTTACCGATATCAGCGTTGTGCCGGGGTAGTTGCGCTGAACATTGGCTAATATTTTCTGCTCGGTGCCGGAATCAACACGCGCGGTAAAATCATCCAACAATAAAACTTTAGGATTTACCGCCAGTGCACGCGCCAGCATTATTCGCTGCTTTTGCCCACCAGAAAGACTTGAACCGCGTTCAGAAACGACAGTGTTTAGTTTATTCGGCAAACCATTAATAAAATCGGCTAGTTCTGCGGTTTCTATCGCTTTTTCCAGCGATTCGTCGGTTACGGTATCGCTAAACGCGATGTTCTCGCGGATGCTCATATTGAATATAATGCTATCCTGAAACACAAAACCCACCTGCCTGTGAAAAGCCTCGCTGTTATAGCTGGCAATACTTCTGCCATCAAACTCAACCGAACCCTCTGTAGGGTTTATTAAGCCCGTAAGCAGGTAAAGCAGTTGGGTTTTCCCTGCGGCAGTCGGACCAATTATCGCGATCTTCGAACCTGCGTTTACAGCAAGTGAAACATCTTTTAAAGCAGGTTTTTGTCCGTAAAAAACACTGACATTTTTTAAATCAATATCACCTTTTAATGGTGTGGTATCCGTTCCTTTTTCTTCGGTATCAGGCGCGTTCAAAATAGCGTTAAGCCTTTGGAAAGATGCCGTAGCCTGCGCTATTATATTGCTCATGAAACCGATAACAAGTATCGGAAAGATGAGCATCATGAGGTAACTATTAAAGGCCGAGAACTCGCCCAGCGTCATGGTGCCGTTTATTACATAATGCCCGCCAAGCGCCAGTATAGTTAGCAGGGAAAGGTTGGCGGTGAATGAGATAACCGGAATAAGCCCGGCAAACATTTTAAGTATGGTTAAACCAAAATCGCGCGCCTTGCTGTTAGCCTCTAAAAACTTCATCGACTCCAGGTTTTGCGAATTGATAACCCGTATCAGCGCCGCGCCTAAAATACTTTCATTAATGATCTTGTTCAGCCAGTCTATCACCTCTCGGCTTTGAATAAACAGCACCCTCACCTTTTTTAGCACGTAAAAAAACGTACCGCCTATTATAGGGATAATGGCAATCACCGTTAGCGCCAGTTTCCAGTTGATGCTTAACATCAACGCACTCGCGCCGATGATTATCACCAATGATGATACGATAGATACTATAGCCTGCGAAACGAACAACTTAATAGAGTCCGCATCGGCAGTTAAGTTAGTTAGCAGTTTTGATGGGTTGGCCTGCTCAATAAAAGCATGGCTTTGGCGCGAGATCTTATCGGCCAGCCGGGTACGCAGGTCGCGCGCAACACGCTCTGACGCGTAGGTTTGAATAACGCTTTGCAGGTATCCAAATATAAAAACCAACAACACTGCAATACTAAACTCGGTTATTATGGCTTGCAGATCAAAAGTTTTATGTGTGTACGCGTCTATCCCATCGGCAATAATGCGGGGCAGCAGCAGGTTAATGCCGTTGCTTAGCAGCGCCAACACAATAAGCAAGGTTACCAAACCGCGGTAGGGTTTTAGCAAACTCCCTATACCGGGTGGTTTTGGTTTGTCGGTGATCGGTTTTTCAGGCATAATGTTTTAATGAGGGGGCAAAAATACTAAAGCTTATGTTATAATTTTATTAAGATTGTAGACGATTGTAATTAAATTTTATTTTAAAATAAATCAATTATTATGGCGTTAAATTTTAACAGCAACGAAGAATATATACTGGAGGACGAACGTGTTTTGATACGGCCGCTGCGAACCAATGACGTTGTAAATCTTTTACCCTTCGCTTTAAATGAGCCAGAAACATGGCGGTACTCCAGCAAAACCGCCGGGAGTGAAGAACTTTTAAAGCGTTATATTGATGATGCTTTAGAATTAAAGGCAAAGGGACTGGAATATCCGTTTATTATATTTGATAAGAAAGCAAATGCTTTTGCAGGAAGCACCCGCTTTTATGATGTACAACCAGAAAACGGCGCACTTGAACTGGGTTATACCTGGTATGGAAAAGATTTTCGTGGAACTGGCATGAACAAACACTGCAAGTTTTTATTGCTGCAGTTGGCTTTTGAGACCATAAATGCCGACCGTGTAGGTTTCCGTGCCGATGCCCGTAACCAGGTTAGCATCGCCGCCATGAAAAGCATTGGCTGTATAGTAGAGGGGGTGATTCGCAGCAACGCCCCTCTGCGAGATGGTAGCCGCCGTGACTCTATTATTTTAAGTATTTTAAAGGATGAGTGGTTTGGCGGGGTTAAGGAGAGGTTGAGGGCGAAGTTGGGATAAAATAAAAAGGGGTGCCTGGTGACACCCCTTAAATTTTTATTTCTTCAAATCAAACCTGTCC
>CBFGNU010000358.1:0-3441 GCA_965650195.1 uncultured Mucilaginibacter sp.
AAGGTATCAACGAAATGGGGACAGCTACCAGCTCTCCTACAAACTTTATGGAATTGTACACCCAGTAAATGCTCAGGGTATTCCAGATAAAAAAGCCGAGGAAGGTGATTTCAAATATCTTCGTCCCTTTTTTGGTTTTATCAGATTTGATGATATTCTCCACCGCAATCAGCATCGGCACCATCCCAAAGAACAAGAAGAATGTGGTATAATGCATAGGCGGCCAGGCCAGCCAAAGCATTAAACCCGAGAATATAGATAACAGGATGTTTTTCTTCATTTAGCCCCCTCTAAATCTCCCCTAAAGGGGGAGATTTTTATAGAATCTTTGTTTATATAGTATTACTTTTTTCCAAACATCTCCGCATTAAAAGCCTGCGAGGTGCCTTTAGGTATGGTCAACGCTTTCCAATCAGCGGCACGCTCTTTTGCTATCATTACCATCTGCCCAACGTGGTACGGATAATGCGCCAACTGCCTGTTTATGGCATCAACAACCGTGTGGGGCTCATTGCGGATATATATTGTGATGTTCCAGTTAGATTCATTGACGGTATCAAGCGCGTTAAACAGGCATACCCAACCCTCGTTCCATATCTGCATTAGCTGTTCGCGGGTGTTTATTACATGTTCAAACTCGGCGTCGCGTTTGCGCCATTCCTTTTCGCCATCTGTGGTTAAAAAATCCGTCCATCGCGATAGCATATTACCATGTATATGTTGCACAATCGTGGCTATACTGTTGCACTCTTCGTTAGCTTGCCAAAACAGGTCAGCATCCTGTATCTGGGCAATTGCTTTTTCGCCTACTCCTTTGTAATACTCAAACTGTTTGATAACGCTTTTTAAATACTGTTCCATAACGCATTAACTTTTACCTGCGACACATATCACAAACTCTCCTTTTACAGGATGGGTTTCATAATAGGTTTTAATCTCGGCAACGGTTCCCCTAACTGTTTCTTCAAACATTTTGGTCAGCTCGCGCGATACTGAGATTTGCCTGTCTGCCCCAAAATAAGTGGCCATTTCGTCCAGCGTTTTTAACAAACGGTGTGGCGACTCATAAAGTATGATGGTGCGCTCTTCATCAGCTAAAAACTTGTACCGTGTTTGGCGGCCTTTCTTCAATGGCAAAAATCCTTCAAAACAAAACTTATCAGTAGGGAAACCGGAGTTAACCAGCGCCGGCACAAAGGCCGTAGCACCCGGCAAGCACTCTACCGCTATATTAAATTTCAAAGCCTCGCGAACCAGGAAAAAACCGGGATCGGATATGGCAGGCGTGCCTGCGTCTGATATCAGGGCGATGTTTTGCCCCATCAGCAGAAATTTGATGATCTCGTTACTGGATTGATGCTCGTTGTGCTGATGGTGCGCGAAAACCTTCTTCTGGATATCAAAATGCTTTAACAGCGGTGCCGAGGTACGGGTATCCTCCGCCAATATCAGGTCGACCTCTTTAAGCACGCGTATGGCCCTGAAAGTCATGTCTTCCAGATTACCTATTGGGGTGGGAACTAAGTAGAGTTTACCGGTTTGGTTCATGGTTCATAGATCATAGTTCATGGTAGATGATGGTTATTAGTACGGCCTTTTTAACAATTGGCTATGAACTATGAACCATAAACTATCAACTAATTATATCTTTGCGTAAAAATTATAATAATGCTGCAAGTTAGTTATATCCGCGATAACCGCGAACTGGTTTTAGAACGTTTGGCCGTAAAAAATTTTAAACAGACAGATCTGGTTGATGAAATTATTCAACTGGATGATAAACGCCGTTCAACTCAAACTAAACTTGACAATACCTCGGCCGAGGCCAATGCTGCAGCTAAGCAAATAGGCGAGCTGATGCGTACCGGCAAAAAGGACGAAGCCGAAAGCATTAAAGCAAAAACCGGCACCTGGAAAGAAGAGATAAAACAATACAACGAGCAACTGACAGCAGTTGAAGCAGGCCTTTACGAAAAACTGGTACTGCTGCCCAACCTGCCACATTCATCAGTACCAAAGGGTTTAACGCCGGAGGAAAATGAAGTTGTATTGGAGAATGGCGACAAGCCTACTCTTCCTGCCAACGCCTTACCGCATTGGGAGCTGGCTGCTAAATACAAACTGATAGATTTTGAATTAGGCGTTAAAATAACCGGCGCGGGTTTCCCTGTTTATACAGGTAAAGGCGCTAAACTGCAACGTGCCTTGATCAATTTTTTTATTGATGAGGCTGAAAAAGCGGGCTATAGTGAAGTTGGCGTACCTTTAATGGTGAACGAAGCATCAGGTTTCGGGACCAGCCAGTTGCCAGATAAAGAGGGACAAATGTATTTTGTTAATGAAGATAATTTTTACCTGATCCCTACTGCCGAGGTGCCTATTACCAATTTGTATCGTGATGTTATTTTAAAAGGCGAAGATCTGCCGGTAAAAAATTGCGGACATACCCCATGCTTCCGTCGCGAAGCGGGCTCATACGGCGCGCATGTGCGTGGTTTGAACCGTTTGCACCAGTTTGATAAGGTGGAGATAGTACAGGTGGTGCATCCGGATAAATCATATGAGATATTAGAAGATATGAGCGTGCATGTTCAAAGCTTATTGCAAAAGTTGGGCCTACCCTACCGGGTATTGCGCCTTTGCGGCGGCGATATGGGTTTTGGCTCAGCTCTAACGTACGATATGGAAACCTGGAGCGCGGCGCAGCAACGCTGGTTAGAAGTTTCGTCTGTATCCAATTTTGAAACTTTCCAAAGCAATCGCTTAAAGTTGCGTTTCCGCAATGCGGAGGGTAAAACACAGCTGGCACACACGCTTAATGGCAGCGCATTGGCATTGCCACGTATTGTTGCTACTTTACTGGAAAATAATCAGACAGAATACGGTATTAAAATACCTGAGGCGTTAGTGCCATATACTAAGTTTGATATAATAGATTAATACAATCAACAACCATATAAAACCCTGCAGTGATAACCCGCTGCAGGGTTTTTTGCTTTTGGACAAAATAAATTTGGATTTTAAATAATTTGTCTCTACATTTGTAGAGTAAACTCTAAACTAGTAGAAGAAATGAAGTTATCCAAAGGGGAAGAACAATTAATGGAAATTATATGGCAGCAGGAAAAAGTATTCCTTAAGGATATACTAGCTGCCTACCCCGACCCTAAACCAGCGGGCACCACTATTGCCACTTTATTAAAACGCATGCAGGATAAAGGCTTTGTAGCTTACGAAACTTTTGGCAACTCCCGCCAGTACCACGCGTTAGTAAAAAAGTCGGCCTATTTTTCAAAAGAGGTTAACGGGATAGTAAAAAATTACTTTAACGATTCGGCACTGCAGTTTGCTTCATTCTTTACACGCTCAAGTAACATCACTCCTGCCGAGTTAGAGGATCTGAAAAAAATTATTGACCTGGAAATAGAAAGGAGGAAAAAA
>CBFGNU010000359.1:0-3432 GCA_965650195.1 uncultured Mucilaginibacter sp.
GGTTCATCATTAAAAATGCTGTCCTGGGGCAATATCAGCTCCAGTTTTACCAAAACGCCGGATACCGGTATTTCTTTATTTAAAATTGCACCGTCAATGGTATGGTCACCCATTTTAAGGTCTACGGTTGAGGGCAGATTAGGAGGGTTTTTCTTTTCCTGGATAAAACGCAGCGAGTCATCGCCGGTATAACCTAACAACAAGCGGGATGCAGCTACACGCGATTTGAAGGATTCGCCGCCTTTCTCATAAGCTTCGTCCGCTACAAGGTTAAAGCGGCGTTTGTTAAGCTCACCAATATTGTCAATCTTTTCGCCGGGCCTTAGGGCGTGGGCAACGATGGCTTCAATCAGGTCAACATCGCGCTTATCATCAAAATAATAACCTTTTTCGAGCAGGTGCCTTATGGAAGCCGCAGGGTTTTTAGCATTCAGGTTGATCATGGTGCCATCCTTCAGCCGTGTGTCCACATCAGCAAAGCGAAGTTGCAATACCGTGTATAATCTGAAAAAAAACAGCGATAACAGTACCACTACAAACAGTAAAAACCAACGTTCAATGTTTCGGTTAGCAGCTACTCTATCTTGTTCCATTGGTAATTACGCGGGGTTTAGCTACAAAATCGGCGGGTATTACCAAGACAGGAAACCAAGCTGTTACATTTTTCTTTCCGGCAAAGCTGTACCTGTTTAAAACCGGTACCGTACAGTTAACAAAATGGGTGTTTTTTAAAAGCAGCCCGGTATTATTTAGGTAGATAGCTGTACTAAAACCATTAAACTGCAAGCTGTCAAGCATGGTTATTTTTGCTGATGGCGATATTACTATAGCAGGGCCGTGGTATCCGGTATCGCGTTGTAAAACTATATTGCCTTTTGCCTTTATAAAAAGGCTGTCCACTTTTATAAATAAAGTATCGGTAATAAGTATGGGACTTTTAAACACACTATCAGACAGTATAAGCGTGTCGCCTCTTATATTATTAAAAGCATCCTGCAATAAAATTTCCTGCTCATTGCGTGGTGCCCGTGTTGCTGTTACTGCTGTTTCTTCAGCCGGTTTATATTTTTGCCATTGCTGATAAAGCCAGACGGATGAAGCTAGTAAAACAAGGCAAATCGCACCTAAAATTAGGGTTAAACTATTACCATTTTTAGCCTTTGGAGTAGGGGATGGACTTTCTTTTGGGATGTGTTGAGTTGCAGGCACAATTATATCATCAGTTATGGTGTTTTTTTTTTCTGCCGATGCCGGTTTGGTTGCTTCAATTTTTTGCGGAGCCTTGTCGTTTTTCACTAAAACAACCGTGATATTATCATTGCCCCCGTTATTGTTGGCGGCTTCAATAAGTGCGGCAACTTTTTGCTGCAGCGTGTCATTGCCGGTTATTAAATTGGTGATGTCTTTTTTATCTACCATATCCGTCAGTCCATCGCTGCACAGCAACAACATATCGCCCGGTAAAAAAGGCGACTGACCGGTTTCGATATAAGTCTCATCTTCGTCTATCTGCTCACTAAAACCCAGCGCCTTGTTTATCTCATTACGCTTCGGGTGCTTCATTGCCGCTGTTTCTGTTAAGCGACCGGAGTCTTCCAGGTAGCCAACAAAAGAATGATCCTTTGATATTTTTACAAGCGTGCCATCGCGGAGCAGATAAAGTCGGGTATCGCCAACATGGGCATACACAAACTGATTGTTTTGCACATCGGCTACCACCAATGTAGCCACGCAAGCCATCTGATTGTGCTCTTTATTATTTTGCCTTTCCCGGTAAATTTTGGCGCTGGCTTCCTTAAAAGCTGATATCATTTCGGGGATCAGGTCCCCTTTGTCTTTTTCAAGCTCTTTAAGGATCTCCTCTCTGGCAATTTCAGCGGCAACTTCTCCGCCGTGATAGCCACCGACGCCGTCAATAACGCAGGCCAGTATATACCGCTTATTTAAAATAAACTGTGCAATAAAGGTATCTTCATTGTTGTCACGTATTTTGCCGGTATCTGTAAGTCCGAAAAAGTTTTCAGCCATTTTGTTTGCCCGATTTTTTTATGTCGATAAAATGTGTTGCCAGTAAACCAACAACAAGCACCAATAACGCTATAGATAAAATATGCGACATGCTATGATTTAAACAGGTTAACGCCAATTATTCCATTTAGCAGCAGCCGCGAATTAACCGGAAGCTCTGTCCAAACAGGTTTATTTACATCGCTTTGGGGTACTGTAACTTCGTTCATGGTAGTTATCTCGCCAAATGATGCCAGGTAAAATTTGCCATCGGCTTTGTTGTATTTAATTTGCAGGTGCGGGGAGTTAACCCACTCTGATGGTATCACAAAAATGTTCCCTTCCTCGCGCGTTTCATCACTGCCCGATACAATGATGTCAGCTTCCTTCATCAGATATTCCACCTTTTTGCCGGCAAACTGTTTATCAGGGATAATAGTTTCCAAACGCGCCAGTACGTTGTTGCTTACGCTCTTTTCATCGCTATACTCCAGTTCCTCTTCGTACGGAATTTCCATATAGCCATCACTGTAATAGGTAAAGCCCTTTAAAATATCATGGTTAACATCAAAGGTTTGGGCAATACCAGTTTGCCGTGGTATGAACGTTACGCGCAGGTTTTCTGTCTTCTGATTATTGTCGGGAAGTAACTTACCTATAAAGCCTTTGTCCCCCCGCATATAATCAGGGTGAGATACCAACCTGAAAACCCATTTGGATCCGGAAGGTTCAACCGTTTTGCCGGCGGCACGTTGTTCCTTTAAAATCTCGTAAAACTTTTTTACCGTCTCTTTAGCTATCAAACCAAAAATGCCCTGTTTGTTTTCGACAAAATCCCGGTAGTCTTCGGCGTTAAAGCTGATGATGAACTCGTGGTAAAACACCACACGGTTGCCAAAGGATAATTCCCTTATAGAGTCTGTAAACTTTTCAATAATATACCTGTAAACAACCTCGGGTGTAAGAGCAGGGGTTTTTCCGTTAATACCTGACGTTTCATCAGTTAAAAACCAATCCTGAATGCCTAAGCGTTGCCAAAAACTTGTCTTTGTCTCCATTAATTATTGCGAGTATATGTACTGAACATTTTACTGTTACAGATGTTTGTGATGCGTTGATATTAAAACTCCTGTGGCGCTATTGTGGTATCGGGTGTCAGATCTTCGCCGGTATCAATTTCTACAGGCTGCTCAGTGTTCCTAACTCCTTGATCCCTAATTGAGTCTCGCCTACGTTGCAAGCGATCCTCCGTCTCAGCGTTATTTGCTGCATTCCCCAGGTTTGCTATACTATCTGCCTTTGCTATGCTGTCTGTTTTTGCGGTACTATTTTCAGCTGCGCCACTATCTTTAAAAAACAAAAGGTACCCCGATGTCAGCATAAAGATGATCATCAAAGCAAACACGCCATTAAAAAATGCTTTTG
>CBFGNU010000360.1:0-3422 GCA_965650195.1 uncultured Mucilaginibacter sp.
CGGGCCATAACAGCGGCTTGTACCTGTTAGCCCATTTGGTGGCCGTGTCTGATGGTTTATTTACCATTTTAGGTTTAGGCGATAAAAAGTTCCCGGAGCTGGAGCCCTTTATTGGCGAAAGCGAGACTAAAATTAACTACCAGGTGGATATTAACGAGCTAAGGGCAAAATGGGATGCCATCAATGCCAAACTAACCGCTGAGTTTGCCACTAAAGACAACGATTGGTGGTTAGACCGCCACATGAGTGTTTCTCCCGAAGACTTTGCTAAAGAGCCGCACCGCAACAAGCTGAACGTGTTGCTAAGCCGTGCCAGTCATGAAAATTACCACCGCGGGCAATTGGTGTTTTTGACTGAGGAGGTGATTGCGCAATAAATCGAAATATTAATAATACTAATTAAAAGGCTCGGAATTTACTGAATTTCGGGCCTTTTAATTTCTATATATATATTGATTCCCGTTCTTTACCATCAAGGTGTTTTAAGCCCATATTAATCTGATAAAGAACGACAAAGCGCATAAGCGGCGGAACAAAAGTGACGAAATGCATAATATAAAGATAACCATCAGGTTGTCGCTCAAGATAAACCAATATTAATGGCATTACCATTGGAAGTAGAATAACTATTATCAAACTTAAAAAAAATACAAAATAAGCAATGGCCAGCGGACGATAGGTGATTTTTAAAGAGATAATAGTGAGATAACAAATGTTTATGAACAATAATATACCCAAAACAGCAAATGCGACACCCCATCTCGTTTTTATTAAACTGGGATTGTGAGGCATTAAAAAAGGTAAGGCTGCTGTAACAGCAATAAAAAGTCCAAATCCAACGAATCGTTTTTTATTGTCGAAATATTTAAAGGCAAATAGCAGGTAAAGCAAGATATACAACGTTGTAATTGCGGAGACATAAGAGAGTGTTTTGTATATGATGTCACTTACAATTATAGCGCTTCTGTTAGCTGCGGTAGTTATTATTGTGATAATAATACTCAACGCATTTAGTAAAATAACTGTGTAAGTATGTTTAGGAGTTATTTTCATTAATATTAAGGTTGGTTGCTGAAATGAAGATACAAAAAAGCCCGAAATCCTAACAATCTCGGGCCTTTTATCTTTCAGCTTTTACCTTTCGCCTCTATTCAAAATATTCCTTCATCCGTTCAAAGAAACTTTTCTCGTTCTTGCCCGGGTTGGGTTTAAAGTTTGGTGAGTTTTGTAATTTCTCTAACAAGGCACGTTCTTCATTACTAAGCGCCTTAGGCGTCCATATGTTTATGTGGATCAGTTGGTCACCGCGGTGATAAGAGTTAACCTCGGGTACGCCTTTGCCCTTTAAACGGAGGATCCTGCCACCCTGTGTTCCGGGATCAATCTTTATCTTAGCTTTTCCGTCTATTGTTGGTATTTCAATACTTGTACCCAAAGCAGCGTCAATAAAGGTGATGTGCAGATCATAGATCACGTTGCTGCCATCGCGCTTTAAAGTTTCGTGCGGTATCTCTTCAATCAGGATGATCAGATCGCCGGGTACACCGCCGCGTGGCGCTGCGTTACCTTTGCCGCTCATGCTTAACTGCATGCCTTCGCTAACACCTGCCGGTACGTTTAATGTAATGGTTTCTTCGCCACGTACAACACCATCGCCGTGGCATACATTACATTTTGAAGTAATAACAGATCCTTCGCCATTACAGGTAGGGCAGGTGCTGGTAGTTTGCATCTGGCCCAATATGGTATTGGTCACCCTGCGCACCGCGCCCTGGCCACCACAGGTTTTACAGGTTTGAAATGATGATTTATCTTTTGCACCCGTACCATCACAAGTATTGCAATGTACCTGTTTGTTTACTTTTATCTTCTTTTCGGTGCCGTTGGCTATTTCTTCTAAGCTTAAACGCACTTTAATACGCAGGTTGCTGCCCCGTGCCACTCTACGGCCACCACGTTGTTGTCCGCCTCCACCAAAAAAGCCATCAAACGGACTGCCGCCGCCAAAAATATCGCCAAACTGACTGAATATGTCTTCCATATTCATGCCGCCACCGCCGTAACCGCCGCCACTGGCAGATTGCGCGTTGGCCGCATGGCCAAACTGGTTGTAGCGTTGGCGCTTTTCGGGGTTACTTAAAACCTCATAAGCTTCGGCAGCTTCTTTAAATTTTTCTTCGGCGGCTTTATCACCCTCGTTTTTATCCGGGTGATATTTAATAGCCATTTTACGATAGGCTTTTTTTATCTCTTCCGCGTCGGCACCCTTTGAAACGCCAAGTATATCGTAATAATCTCTTTTAGACATGTTTTTTTTATTTCGAATTTCGAATTTTCAATTTCGAATTTTTAACTCTTTATTCGGTCGGACATTCAAAACAAATTCGAAGTTGAACATCCGAAATCCGACATTAACTAAGCTCCTACAATTACCTTGGCAAAGCGTATAACTTTGTCGTTAAGATAATAACCTTTTTCCATTTCATCAATTACCTTCCCCTTCATATCATCAGTAGGAGCAGGTATGTTGGTTATAGCTTCGTGGATGTCGGCATCAAACTCGGTGCCTATTGATTCCATGGGCACAAGACCCTTCTGGGTAAGCGCATTTTTTAGCTTGTTTTGTATCAGCATAACACCTTCTCTAACCGGTGCTACATCGGTAGCGTTTTCGGTAGCCTTTAAGGCACGTTCAAAATCGTCCAATACCGGTAATAAAGCGGTTATTACATCTTTGCCTTCGGTTTTACGTGCTTCTTCGCGTTCCTTTACGGTACGGCGCCTAAAGTTGTCAAACTCGGCAAATAAGCGCAGGTATTTGTCGTTGGCTAGTGCCAGTTCTTCTTTCAGAACTTCCTCGGCAGATTGTGCATTCTCGTCTGCCTGTTGTTCAGTCTCAACTGCATTATTGTCAATACCCTCTTGGGTAACTTCAGGCGATGCCGGGTTATCTGTCTTCTTTTTCTTCAACATGTCGTTAAAATTCATAGCTAATAGTGCCAAACAAGTACCTTGCCATTAGTTAAAAACCGACAAGGTGACAGGAGGAAGTTGACAGTAGCGGTATACAGTTGGCAGTGTGAATGCAGTCTCCAATAAACAATAGCGATGGGTTTTAAACCCATCGCTATTGTTTATTGGTTGTAAGAACAAACTAAACCTGCGCCAATTGCACATCCTCCAACACTTTACCAGCTTCGCATTTAATTATGCGCGATGGGAACGTGCGGATAATATGATAATCGTGCGTAGCAATTACTACTGCGGTGCCCGATTGGCTGATCTGTTTCAATAGTAAAACTATTTCTTCTGATGTTTCAGGATCAAGGTTGCCCGTAGGTTCATCAGCCAAAATAATTTCAGGATCATTAAGCAAGGCGCGTGCTATAACAACGCGCTGCTGCTCGCCGCCAGATAGCTCG
>CBFGNU010000361.1:0-3414 GCA_965650195.1 uncultured Mucilaginibacter sp.
CCTATGATGCAACTTTAGCATTAAAGCGCGGTACCGTGGGCAATAATGTTATGTATTTTGAGACGGGCCAGGGCAGCTGCCTCTCTGCCAATGGTAATTGCGGCTTAGACCAGCAAACCTGCGAGGTGCGCGCTTATGGGGTGGCACGGAAGTATAAACCCTTGCTGGTTAATACGGTTGTAGGTTTTATTGGTCCGGAGTATTTGTATGATGGCAAGCAGATCATTCGTGCGGCTTTGGAAGATCATTTTTGCGGAAAATTGCTGGGTTTGCCAATGGGAGTTGATGTTTGCTATACCAACCATGCAGAAGCCGATCAGGATGATATGGATAACCTGCTTACACTTCTGGGCGTAGCGGGCTGCAATTTTGTAATGGGCATACCCGGATCAGACGATGTGATGTTGAACTACCAGTCTACTTCTTTTCACGATGCCGTTTATTTGCGGAAGGTTTTAGGCTTGCGCCATGCACCCGAGTTTGAAACCTGGTTAATGCAGCAGGGAATAATTGACGGTAAAGGCAACCTGCTTGAAATTAACGCCGGTCATAAATTACTTAATGCCTCAGGTTTTTAGCGATGGGTAAGGGCAAAATAGAAAAGCATAATCCGCTGCAAGCATTAAAGGAGTTTACCCCCGCACGTATTGCATTGGGTCGTTCGGGATCGGCTATCCCGCTAAAAGCCTTTCAGGAATTTAAATTGGCCCACGCGCACGCCCGCGACGCTGTTTATTCTGAATTGAATGTGGAAGATTTGCTAACCGGGCTTAAACAGTTCGACTTACCCATATTACAAGTGCACAGTGCTGCTGCCTACCGCGAGCAATACCTGCAAAGGCCTGACCTCGGGAGAAAATTAAATGAAGAATCCGCAGAAGAAATAAAAAACTACCATTCGCCTTGCGATGTGTCTATAATTATTGCTGATGGTTTATCGGCAACCGCGGTCAATAATAACACTATTCAATTACTGCAATTGCTTGTGCCGATGCTAAACTCCGTTAAACTGCGATTGTCTCCAATAACATTAGCAAAGCAAGGCCGGGTAGCAATTGGCGATGAAATAGCTTACGCATTAGGCTCCAAATTATCTTTGATATTGATTGGTGAGCGGCCCGGTCTGAGCGCCGCCGATAGCGTGGGCGCTTATATAACCTACGCACCCAAACCCGGTTTAACTGACGAATCGCGCAATTGCATATCTAATATAAGGCCGCTGGGACTTAACAGCGCCGCCGCCGCTAAAAAGATCTTTTACATTGTACACGAGGCCTTCAAAAACAAATTAACCGGCATCGGTTTAAAAGACAATGAAGGGCTGCTGAATTTTTAAGAAGTCTTTTTTGGCTTTATTTCTTCCAATGTTCCGCTAAAAGAAATTGGTTGCCGGTTGAGCAAAGTTAACTGCAAATTGGCATACCCGCTTTCGCTAACTGTTAATTGCATTCTTACAACATCGCTTGGCGCACGGGGCTGCAAATTAAGGGGCTTAAAAAGTATCTGGATGTTCCCATTCTTCTTTTCGGTAACTGTATAATCAAACTTGGTAGTTGTAAATTTCACGCCGCCCTCCTGTGGGTTTAGCGGTGCTGTATATGCCACGCCATAATAGGGCAGATACGCAGTCAGCGTGTCGTTAGAAAGCGTTAGGTCATACGTGCTCGTAAGGGGAATGGAAGCGCCGCTCGCCCCCATCGATAGGCTGCTGGTCGGTATAGATGAACCGCTCATGGGCTGCGCAAAGTTGGCTTTAAAAACATAATTCTTACTATCAACAATGCGCTTAAGGTCGGCAATTTTTTGAGCTTTCTTTTCAGCTTTGGTGGTTTGCGCAGCACTTGGCCCGATAGAAAAAAAGCAAACAAGCAGCGCGCAAGAAATATTTAATAAGCTTTTCATATCTGGTAATTTAAGGTTAAAAAGAAGGGCAGCAGACGATCATATAAAATTAAATAAAAAACAGCATAAACAAAAAAGCTGCCCTTGTTCAATAGGACAGCTTTCGTATTAAAAAGTTTAATATAATTATATCAGGTTAACGCTGCGATTTACAAACTCGGTTAACTCGGCACCGGTTAGCAATCCTTGAGATAAAAGCGCTAAATCAAATGCCTGTTTAGCCAGTTGCGATTGCAATTCTTCGTTCTCTTCCTGCGCAATGCGGCTTACCAGTTTATGATTTCCGTTAACAACTACATTGTAGTTATCGGGCATGTTGCCATAAAAACCCATACCGCCGCCCATGGCAGCCATGTCTTTCATACGGCGCATAAACTCGTTCATAGTTACAGTTACAGGCAATTCATCCGGACTTAAGCTTTCCAGCTCAACTTTGTAAGCAGGTTTGCCTATAGCTTTATCAAAAACGGTTTTTACTTTGGTTGCCTGTTCTTCGGTTAAAACGTGGGCCGGTGCATCCTCTTTTTTGATCAGTTTATCAGCAACGTCTGAGTCAACGCGTTTTAGCGATGTTTTGTCCAGCTTTTGTTCCAGATGACTGATGAAGTGGTTGTCAATAGGCGAGTTCATCAGCAACACATCATAACCCTTTTTATTTGCCGACTGGATAAAGGCGTCCTGTTTGGCAGCATCGTTGGTATATATATATACTATTTGTCCGTCTTTATCGGTCTGTTCCGGTGATACTTTTTCTTTATATTCTTCCAGCGTAAAGTTTTCTTTAGCGGTATTGGTCAGCAACGCAAAATCTTTTGCTTTATCATAAAACTTGTCTTCGCTAATAAAGCCATATTTTACAAACATGCCAATATCGGTCCATTTCTCTTCGTAAGCTTTACGGTCGGCTTTAAATAATTCAGCCAGTTTGTCGCCTACTTTTTTGGTGATGTAGCTGTTTATCTTTTTAACGTTACTGTCGGCCTGTAAAAAGCTACGAGATACGTTAAGCGGAATATCAGGTGAATCAATCACACCATGCAGCAGCATTAAAAACTCAGGCACTATGTCTTTCACCTCATCAGTAATAAATACCTGGCGAGAGAACAACTTGATCTTATTGCGCTGCATCTCGAAATCATTTTTCAATTTCGGGAAGTACAGCACGCCGGTTAAGTTAAACGGGTAGTCAACATTCAGGTGGATCCAAAATAACGGCTCCTCGCTGAAAGGATATAGTTGTTTATAGAAATCAAGATAATCCTCATCCTTCAAGTCAGACGGAGATTTTGTCCAGATAGGGTTGGTATCGTTAACAATACTATCAACCTCAACTGATGTGTATTTTGGTTTGCCTTCTTCGTCAACGCCATCCTCAACACTTACTGTTTTTGTACCGAATTTGATTGGTACTGGCAGGAAGCGGCAATATTTATCCAGTATTTCCTGTAAGCGATGTTGGCTTAAAAACTCTTCAGATTCTGCATTGATATGTAATGTTATTTCAGTTCCTCT
>CBFGNU010000362.1:0-3362 GCA_965650195.1 uncultured Mucilaginibacter sp.
TGAAAGAGCTTAAACCTATTAACGACCGCCTTGGCGTGGTTGAATATTTGATCGGTCAGGAAGAGTTGCGCGAGACCTTGCAGCAGCACATCAGGCAGATTGGCGATCTGGAGAGGCTGATATCAAAGATCGGTCTACAAAAGGCCAACCCAAGGGAAGTTTGCCAGCTTAAAAAAGCATTGACCGCCATTTCTGATATTAAGAAGATCTGCGAAGCATCTGAGAGCCTGCCACTAAAAGCGATAGGCGAACAACTTAACCCATGTGGTATCATCTGCGAAAAGATAGCGAAAGAGCTACACCCTGAGCCACCGGTAATGCTGGTAAAAGGCTCAGTGATGAACGACGGCATTGATGAAGAGCTTGACCGCCTGCGTAAAATTGCGTTTGGCGGTAAAGGTTATTTGTTAGAAATCCAAAAGCGCGAGGCGGAAAGTACGGGCATACCATCGCTTAAAGTATCTTTTAATAATGTTTTCGGTTACTATCTCGAGGTGACCCACTCCCACCGTGATAAGGTGCCGACGGATTGGATCCGCAAGCAAACACTGGTAAATGCAGAGCGGTATATCACCCCCGAACTAAAGGAGTACGAGGAGCAGATATTAGGTGCTGAGGAAAAGATTTTGGCTCTTGAAACCCGCTTGTATAACGAGTTGCTTTACGCCGTGGCGGAGTTTATAAAACCTGTACAGCTAAACGCGCAGCTGATTGCGCACTTGGATGTACTACTCAACTTTGCAGATATCGCCATAAAAAACTACTATGTAAAGCCTGAGCTGAACGAAAGCCGGGTGATAGACATTAAAGGCGGCCGCCACCCGGTTATTGAAAAAACCCTGCCTGTTGGCGAGGATTATATTACTAACGATGTTTTCCTGGATTCTGAAAGTCAGCAGATCATTATCATAACCGGGCCCAACATGGCGGGTAAATCTGCCCTGCTGCGCCAAACCGGATTGATAGTGCTTATGGCCCAAATGGGTTGTTTTGTTCCTGCTAAATCGGCGACGCTGGGTATTATTGATAAAATCTTTACGCGTGTGGGTGCATCGGATAACCTATCATCGGGCGAATCAACCTTTATGGTGGAAATGAACGAGACAGCCAGTATCCTGAATAATATATCTGACAGAAGTTTGATTTTGCTGGATGAGATCGGTCGGGGTACTTCTACTTATGACGGTATATCAATTGCCTGGTCAATAGCTGAATACCTCCACAATCATCCCACAGCCAAAGCAAAAACGCTGTTTGCCACCCACTACCATGAGTTGAATGAGTTAAGCAACACCTTTAACCGCATCAAGAACTATAATGTTACTGTTAAAGAGATCGGTCACCAGATCATCTTCCTGCGTAAACTGGTGCCCGGCGGCAGCGAACACAGCTTCGGTATCCACGTAGCGAAACTGGCAGGGATGCCGCCAAAAGTTTTAAGTCGCGCTAACGAGATATTGAAAAAGCTGGAGCACGAGCGCACCGGCGGCGAGCATATTAAAGAAAGTATCCGCAAGGTGCAAAAGCAGGCCGTCCAAATGCAGATGTTCAGTATTGACGACCCAGTTCTGGTTAAGATCCGCGATAACCTTAACAACCTTGACGTTAACACCCTTACCCCTGTTGAAGCTTTAATGAAACTGGACGAGATACAGCGGCTGATAAAAAGCTGATTTTGATTTCGGATTTCGAATGTTCAATTTCGGATTTAGCTTATCAGGAAGTAGAAATTTACGATTCGCAATGTGGATATGTTGAGAAACTCTGTGTTTGTCTCTCTTGTATAGCCGCTATTTTTATAGCATGATCCTGCCTCGCTATTTTAAACATGCGCTGATATTATTTACCGGCATTGTTATACTATCCTCCTGCCATACCCGCAAGGCTGCCATGAAGGGTGAACCAGGCGAAATGGTAAAACCACAGGCAAGCATCGCTGAGAAATACTCTGAAATAATGGGCGTAAAAGAGCGCGATATTCAAAACGGACGGCTATATGCCTTTATCGAACAATGGACCGGTACTCCCTATAAATATGGGGCGCAAAGTAAAGACGGTATTGACTGTTCTGGTTTAACCCAACTACTGCAGCAAGAGGTTTACGGTGTAAAACTTCCCCGCATGACGTCGCAACAGATCAATGTTATTAAGCGTAAGTACGAGGATGAATTAAAAGAGGGCGATCTGGTCTTCTTTGACTTTGATGGTAAACAGTTCAGTCATGTTGGTGTATACCTGCAGAATGGCTGGTTTGTACATGCAAGCACCCGCAAAGGTGTTATGGTAGCGCGGCTGCGCGATAATGGTATTTACAAATACTTTTCGCGGGGCGGGTCTATCAACACTCAAATCATCGCTTCTCAGCCTTATAATAACTAAATGAACACTACAGCAGCGGAATTATCAGCTACAATCAACGATTTTATCACTCAGCACTCATCCCAAATTAACTGGACGCAGCGCCCGATAGCAGAAAAGTGGGCAGTAATAGAGATATTGGGACACTTAACAGACAGCGCCCTCGTAAATCTACACAGGTTTGTTCGATGCACCTACGAAAGTGACTTTACGCTGAGCTATGCACAGGATGAATGGGTTGCCGCGCAACAATACAAGGAGGCTAGTGTAACCGACCTGCTTACGCTTTGGCAGTTACTTAACAAGCAAATTGTAACCGTGTTAAACACCTACCCCGCAAATCGCCGACAGGCTAAATGTAATGGCGAAACTGTAGAGTTTTTGGCAGCTGACTATGTTGACCACATGCGCCATCATTTAGACCAGATAATTACGCTGAGATAAAAACCCTAATTTCCAGGCAACGGCTTCCTTTTCCTTGATTTGAAAAGACGCGCCAGCAAGGGTTTATCTGCGTTAGGTTCCTTTGGATAAAGTTTTTTACGAATTATTGGTTGTGAAATAGCCCAAGCCATAATTCCATAGGAGTATATAAGCGGACTAGCTTCCACTAAAAATCCAATTATTACATATACAAACAAAATTGGAATAGTGAACAAGTTAATGCGCTGGGCTTTCCATTGCAGGTTATGCTCTATCTCTGCTGGTTTAATGCAGAGTGTTTGCGCGTTACGCACCAGGTAGCCTATTAAAAGTGTCTGGGTAAATAGCGCCATCAGTATCACAAAAAAATAAAACAAAAAACCGTACGCGTTTCCAACACTGAGGGCGCCGGTTAAAAGTGTAATAGAGAATGGGAAAAGCGAGATAAAAAAAAGGAATACCATATTAAAAGCGATAAGCTTTTTTGTATAATCTTTCAAATAGCTAAACAGTTCCAGGTGTTTTGACCAAAAGACAGCCACTATCGCAAAAGAAGTTGCATATCCTCCAAATTTGGGAAG
>CBFGNU010000363.1:0-3361 GCA_965650195.1 uncultured Mucilaginibacter sp.
CGATAAAGGAATTTTACAGGGTTTTAAAACCCAACGGAACGTTGGTAATATCTATAGAGCATCCGTTTTTTGAATACACTTTTTTCAAATCAAAAAAATACTTTGACGTTGAAAATGTAAAATGCACCTGGAAAGATTTCGGAGGACCTGTGGAGGTAAATAGTTTCAGAAGGCCACTAACCGAATGCATATTGCCGTTAACCGACAACGGTTTTTACATTGACAAACTGGTTGAACCTAAACCAACAGCAGAGTTTGAACAGCTTGACCCAAGACATTTTAAGGAACTGAATGAATTCCCTGCGTTTATGTGCATCAGGGCAGTTAAAAAGAGAAATGAGAATAGTTAAGATATAACTTTAGCAATCGCCACCGCCCATGCATAATCGCCATCATGCGTAATGCTTAAGCTAACGCTGATGTTGGCAAGCTGAGGTTGGTGCAGAATGACATGGGGCCTGCCGCCGATCTTTTCACGAATGATCTCGATCTTTTTCCAGCCCGCTGTGCTTTTGTCTAACTGTTTTACGGCTTTGTAAACGGCTTCTTTGGCTGCCCAGGTAGAGGCATAACGCAGCAGGGAATCGGCAAACTGGTCGCAGTAGGCTAATTCTTGTTCGGTGTAAACTTTGTTTTTAAATCCGGGGGTTAGGGACGCTTCAAAGCCGGGTACAAACACCAGGTCGTTGCCTGCGGCAAATTGTTGTGCGGTTAGGCTTTCAAGGCTCTCAGTTAGTTTTGTCTCCATCTACACCAAGCCCCATAACATTAAAACCACCGTCAACAAAATGAATATTGCCTGTAACCCGTTTTGAAAGATCAGAGAAGTAGTAAAGGGAAGCGTCGCCCACATCACTCGCTGTAATATTACCCAGCGGCGCAGTGAACTTGCCTATTTTACGCAGGGTGCGAACGCCATTTATGCCGCCTGCGGAGGTGGTCATTACCAAACCTGCCGATATGGCGTTTACCCGTATTTTTCTCTTCCGGAAATAACTTGCCAGGTAGATCATGATATTCTCTAAAGCAGCCTTGCAAATGGCCATGCCCGCATATGGCGGAAATACCCGCTGTGAAGCATTGTAGGTGAGGGTTAATATAGACGCGTCGTCTGTGCAGAATTTCTCGGCTACGCGGGCTATCCGCAGTAAGGAGTAGGCGCTGATGTTGAACGCATCCATAAATTCCTCAAAGGGAATGTTTATGTATTCGGGAGCCGGTTCATCAATACCCGGAATGGTGTAACACATCACATTCTGACTGCCGAAAGCCACGCCATGCAGCACATAGTTTATCGGGCCAAGGCCATCATGCGCGCCTTTTATAAAAGCGGTTATTTGGTCTTCATCGCGCACATCAACCTCGGCAGCGTAGGCGGTATCCATGCCGTTTTGTTCTATCAGGTGCAACACCTCAGTTTTGGTATCAGCCATGTAGCTTAATGCCACCTTACAGCCTGATCTGTGCAGCTTTAACGCTACATCCCAGGCAATAGAACTTTCGTTACGAACCCCAAAAATTACCGCTACTTTACCTTGATTATTTATCATGATGCTAAACGTCGCGTGATAGGGCAAGGGCGCTGTTGGTGCCGCCAAAGCCATAGTTTAAGCAAACTATCTGGTTTATCTCTTTTTCTACCGCTTGCTGTGGTATAAGGTGCCTGTATTCGGCAACCGGTTTCATGGGGCCTTTCCAGCCGTCTTTTAACTGGAAGAACTCCAACTCTGTATTTAGTGTTTCCGAATTAACGCAAGGTGATACTTTCTGCTTATCCAGCATCAGCAAAGCAGCGATCATTTCCACAGAACCTGCCGCGCCCAGCATGTGCCCAAATTGCGATTTTGGTGCAGATACGTGGTAGCCGGTTTCGCCTAAAATTTCGGCGACACTTAGCAGCTCAATTATATCGCCCACCGGGGTAGATGTTCCATGCACTTTAACCACATCCGGCTTAATATGCGCGCCGCCTGCTGCAAGCCCGGCCCACAAACGCTGCTGACCGGCAAATGATGGGGCAAACATATCGCCGTCACCATCAGAATTATTAAAGTATTCGTCAATAACGCCGTAGATCTTGGCACCGCGAGCTTTGGCCATTTCATAGTCTTCCAAAGCGATAATTCCGCTGCCAAATGAGCACACAAAACCATTACGTTTCAAATCGAACGGGCGGGAGCTTTCTTCCGGACTAAATCCTTTGGCCAACACCTGCATAGCATCAAAACCAATAAAGGTTTCTAAGGCAGTGCCTTCAATACCGCCTGTTATGGCCCGGTCCTGCATGCCAAATTTTATTAAGCGATAAGCGTAGCCAATATTGCCCAGGCCCGTAGCGCATGCCGAAACAATAGCTTCACAAACGCCGCGGTTTTTTATAAAGCAGGATACGTTGGCAGCTTCGCGATAACCCATAGCGCGGTCAACAGTATGCGATCCCGCGTAACGTGTTTTTTTGCCTTCCTGGAAAAATCCGTGCCATGCTACGCGTGAAATCTCGTTGCCCCCACCACCTGATCCAATTACCACTGCGGTGCCTTCAGAGCGCACTTCGGCTTCGGTCCAGCCAGCCATTTCAATAGCTTCTTTTGAACCGATCATGGCCCATATACTACCCATGTCGGCGGTCGCCAGGTTAATATCGGGAATACGCCCCAGCAGATCAATGTATGTTTCGGGGTACTCGCTTGACACAGCATTGTATATAGGCTCCAGATCCATTTCCTCCGGAGTAATATAACCCGCCACAGTTGAGCGCATTTGTTTACCCCTGTCTACAGCCTTATCCCATAAGCGTATCATACTTTCGCCGGCAAATAGCTTGTTGCTAAAATCATCCAGACCTTTGCAGGTAGGTACCGCCGCACTCATGCCAACCACCGCTACTTTTCTACCTTGTACAGGCATTTTAACCCCTTTCTTTAGCTAGTATAATCAAATCTATCACATCCTTCACCTTTGAACCTAAACGGTCTATATCGTCATCCTCAAACTCAACTTCAAATTTTTGCTCAACCTTTACAGCAATGTTGATGAGTTCGGTACTTGGCGCATTCATATCCGCCAGGAAATCGGTTTCTTCGGTTACGCCCTCCAGTTTCGCCGGGTCAATTGTCCTGACTGTTTTAAGTACCTCTAACAGATCATTAAGAATTTCTTGTCTGTCTTCTTGGCTATATTCTTTCATACTGTATTGTGCTGTATTATAACGAGTTAAAAATTTCTTTTTTTATAGCCTGGCCGGTTATATCAAACAGCTCGGCAATTAGTTTAAAATCTTTTGGGAGATCATATGCTAATAAACGCTCATCGGTAAAGTCTTTAAAATATGCATCAAGTTCCAACCCGGGCGGTACTTTGT
>CBFGNU010000364.1:0-3280 GCA_965650195.1 uncultured Mucilaginibacter sp.
CAAAAGTGATGACATCCCCTATGTTAGTTCAGATTTGTAATTAGGCGTGTTCGAAAGATTTAAAAAGAAGCGGTGGCCGGTGCGATTCCCTCCCCTGGGAGGGTGTAGGGAGGGGTTTAGCCGCTTTATTAAACCCCTTCCCGCCATTTCACAGCCTGCCGCACCCTTCCCCGAGGAAGGAGTTTTAAATCTTTCGAACACTCCTAGATTTAAATCTGGACCAACGCAGTATGGGCGCAGGTTATTTCGTCGCCAAAATATACTCGCCCCAAAAATTAGTTTCTCCTTCGCGAAACATAACATTGGGATTTTCCAGCGAGGTATTCGAGGCGTCCATCGGTTGGGGTAAAGGAGCATTTGCTCCACCCGTTGTTTGTTTGACTGTTACACCATTTTGGGAATCAGCACTCACAATTACACCATTGGGTTGATTTAGTTTTATATTGTAGCTGAATTTTGTTGGGTTATCCGCAGAAAGCCCCAAATATTTTAACGGTATAGCCAGCTCATACACAGGCTGCCGGTTGGCGCCGCTAACCATAAAACGCGTGGCAGCCTTTATGCCGTATGTGTTGTAAACGGATATTGTAGAGTCGGGAAACTCTTTTACTCCAAAAATCCATATCTCTTTCATCGCCTTTGCTAATCGTTCGTTTGCTATGGCCACCATCGAATCAATTTTGAATGAACTGGCCAGAATGTCCGGATCCTGCGTAGTGAGCGATACCGGGCCCATTATACCGGCAGTTACTGTGGGCTTGAGGGGCACAGGGAACGTTACAGTTATGTTGTCTTTTGCTTTTAACCTTTCTTTCTTGTCTAAAGCGCGACTTATTGTAATAGAAAGTCCACCATTAAAAACCTTAAATGCAACGCCTTGTCCCTGTCCACGGATGGTAAAATACAGGTTACTGTCGTCATTGCTTACTACATAATAACAACGATTTACAACGTTATGGGCGTTCAGAAAGCCATTTTGCCATTCTTTTAAAAAGCCGTCAATTTTTATATCCTTTGGAGCACGTACGCTTACCTCCTGTATCCGGGGCTGTTTTTGAGCGTTAGCGGTTAAGAAAACAGCGGTAAGTATAAACACGCTTAAAACGCGGGAGGTTAGGTTATAGGTGAGTTTTTTCATGATGAATCACTTGATGTGCAAAGTGAATGAAGGTTAAATTTTAGTAATAACAAACTTTCTTTCAGTTTATTGTGTATGCTGTCAGTTCGGGGTTGCAAATCCGGACAAACGTGGCGGCTGCGGGGGTGTGTTAAGCCGCTCACATAACACACCCCTACACCCCTCTCAAGAGGGGAATCGCACAGGGCCGCCGCTTCTTATTAAATTAAGGAGGAAACCATTACTTGCCCGACCCTTCCAACAAAGGCCTGGGATCGAACACAACTTTTAACTTATCTATCTTGCCGTTACTGAGATGATACCAGCCACAGGTAAATATTGTAGCCTCGCCGCTCATATCAATATTGTAGAGCACACATACATCATTTTCGTCTTCAAACGTTTTTTGAATGTCGTATTTGAACTTCATTTTTTTCATATCGGCGATGTAGGATTCGGCGCTGTCTCTTTTTCCCATCACGCCATCAAATGCCATATCATCGGCCAGGCAGGCTGCGGCCGCTTCAAAGTCTTCCTTGTTCAACGCCGAAATGAATGTTAATACGATGTCTTTAGTTGTCTGTTTCATGGGGGGATGATTTAGTTTGGGTGAATAACCGCTAAAATCTTGCCAGAATAGGCCGTAAAAAGACACCAACCAACGCCTTATGTGAGCTTTTAATTTTAATATTACCTTAGCAATACTTTAATTGTTGAGTACCGCTAAACCATAGTGCCACAATGAATATCCTTTTTTATATAGTTAACGCATTGGTATTGCCGCCGGCATTTTCCTTCGCCGGTAATTTTTACCGGTACAGGGGTAAGCAAATTGATTACAGTAAATTACCTATAACCAAAATTATAATAGCCGTAACAGCGCTGGTAACCATCCTTCAGTTTATATTTCCGGCAATTATCGGCGTGCTCGACCGGAATAAGGAAGCCTTATTTGCAGGCGAAGTTTGGCGGTTGGTTACGCCCTTGTTTATTCAGCCTATGGGCGTTTGGCAATGTGTGTTTAATGGCGTGTTCCTGCTTGTATTTATGCCGATAGCTGAACATTTTTATGGCAATCGCCTTGTACTAATTTATTTTATTGCCGGTATTGCCGGGCAAATAGCTAATTTTTATTGGAACAAGGGCGGGGGAGGTTCATCAACAGCTGTATATGGCGTAATTGGGGCCGTTTCTGTTTACATACTGCTTAATCTGCCTAGCTTTCCGAAAGGTTACATCTGGTTAGGTATAGCGCCTTTGGTAGGCGCTGTCGCACTTTGTTTTTATAGCGATGGCCACGCGCCGGGTTTGTTGGTTGGCGCGATGGTAGCGTTTATGGTACATAAAAAAGCCGTTCAACCATATAAGATGAGCGCATCAAATGAGGTAAGCTAAAACGTCCTTAATTGCATTCCTGTTTTTTTGTCCATAACCGGGAACCGCAGGATCCTTTGCGAAAGAAAATCAGGTGATCCGGGGTGATCCAAAATGATCCAAAATGATCCAAAAAAGTGTCAAATTTAGCAATTTGCAATTATTTGATAATCAGTTTGTTAAGCACATTTTACAGCTAATTTTACTGACGAATAAGTAGTTTCACGCTAAAAACACAACATATTGATAATCAAATTATTGCAAAAATATATTTCGTTTTTTTTTGCTGAGACGCATATTTTTTGGATCACCCTGTCGGCCTCAAATTTAAGCCACCCAAACCGTCTTAATATTCACAAACTCGTGGATGCCGAACATCCCCAACTCGCGCCCATAACCCGACTGTTTGATGCCACCAAAAGGCAGCCGCGGATCTGATTTTACCAGTCCGTTAACAAAGCAAGAGCCGGCCTCCATTTGCGTCGCGACAATGCGCTCGCCCCGTTTGCTGTCTGCGGTGAACACAGCGCCACCCAAACCAAAAACACTATCATTGGCTATGCGGATAGCATCGGCTTCGTCACGGGCGCTTATAATAGCCGCTACGGGGCCAAACAATTCCTCATCATAAGCAGGCATCCCTTTCTTTACATTAGTGAGCACGGTGGGAGGATAGAATGCATTTTTGCCCCCCGGCACTTTGCCACCCAAAAGGCATTTGGCCCCTTTAGCGATGGACTGCACCACCTGATGATGCAACTCATCCCTTAAATCAACCCGCGCCTGTGG
>CBFGNU010000365.1:0-3277 GCA_965650195.1 uncultured Mucilaginibacter sp.
TTATATGACGAAAAAGAAATACTTTTTTACGGTACTGATATTGGGTTGCTTAACCGCCCTTTCGCCTTTTTCAATTGATATGTACCTGCCGGGTTTTCCGGATATAGCAAAATCATTGAATACCACTACTGCCCAGGTTGCCCTGTCATTATCCAGCTATTTTATTGGCCTGGCAGGCGGGCAATTATTATACGGCCCTTTATTAGACAGGTTTGGGCGCAAGCCTCCTCTGTACATTGGTCTCGCGGTTTATATAGCTGCATCTGCAGGCTGTTTTATGTCGTCAGATATTGAAACACTTATTATACTCCGCTTTATACAAGCTGTAGGCGGCTGCGCCGCGGGTGTGGCATCAATGACCATGGTGCGCGATCTGTTCCCCGTTGAAGAAAACGCAAAAGTATTTGCACTGTTGATACTGGTGTTAGGTGCTTCGCCAATGGTGGCCCCAACTGTTGGAGGTTACATTACAGCCGCATTTAACTGGCATCTGATATTCGTTGTTTTAGGTTTTATGGCAATATTATTGATACCTGCTGTAATATGGCTGCCAGATACTTATAAACCCAATCCGAACTATTCGTTGAAACCCGCGCCTATTATCCACAGCTTTTGGCAGGTAGCAAAAACACCGCAGTTTATTACTTATGCGCTGGCAGGAGCATTCTCTTTTATGGGCCTGTTTGTATACGTTTCGGGCTCGCCAATGGTGTTCATGGAGATTTTTAAGGTGGGCGCTAAAACTTACGGATGGATATTTGCCGGTTTATCAATAGGCTTTATTGGTGCAAGCCAGCTTAACAACGTGCTGCTGAAAAAATTCGCCAGCGGGCAAATAGCCAGAACCGCGTTAACCGTTCAGGTTATCAGTTCCGTTATATTTTTTACCGGATCACTTTATGGGCTTTTCGGCCTGACCGGAACAATTGTTATGGTGTTTATAATGTTGTGTTGCGTGGGTACCACCAATCCTAACGCCTCGGCGCTTTCACTGGCACCATTTGCAGAAAATGCCGGCACGGCAGCGTCGTTATTGGGGGCATTACAATTGGGTTTGGGGTCTTTTGGTACTATGTTGGTTAGTTACTTTCACAGCCCCACAACCTTGCCTATGGCCGGTATTATGGCGGCATCGGCAAGTGTTGCGCTATTTGTTTTGCTGATTGGGCGCAGGTTTATTAAAAACCAGGTAAAAGCCACAGGCGCTGTCGCGGCGGGACATTAGTGTTTTTTTCTTACTCCGAATAAACGCTTTCTGCTCTCGTTCTCAGATTATATCCTGATGCCATTACTTCGCCGTAAGCACCTGCTGTACGAACAGCGATCAAATCTCCCCTAAACGATTCAGGCAGCTCAACATCCTTGCGGAAACAATCCGTGCTCTCGCAAATTGGGCCCACAACGTCATAGTGAATAGTTTCGTCTTTCGGACTTTCGGTCTTCCCGACTTCCGGACTCCCTAACTGCCTACTAACATTCTCCACTTCATGATAAGCTTGATATAACATGGGCCGCATTAGCTCGGTCATGCCGGCATCAAGCACCAGGAAGTTCTTTTTCTGGCCGTTTTTTACATAAAGCACACGCGATATAAGCGATGCGCATTGTGCCACCAACGCGCGACCCAATTCAAAATGTACTTCCTGACCGGGTTTAACGTTCAGAAAATCTTTAAAAACCTTAAAGTAACCTTCAAAATTGGCTATGGTGTTGGTATCGGGGTGATAGTAATCTACACCCAAACCGCCACCTGTGTTCAATATCTTAACTTTAAAACCTCGATCCTCAAACCAGTCCTGCACTTCGTTAATCCGGATACACAGACTGCGGTAAACTTCAAGGTCCGTAATTTGTGAACCGATGTGAAAGTGGATACCTAAAAACTGCAGATTGCTGCAGGCGCGCAATGTTTCCGCAACATCGCCCAACTGCCAGGTGTTTATGCCGAACTTGTTCTCATCTAAACCGGTAGTGATATAATGATGCGTATGTGCATCAACATTTGGATTAATGCGTATGGCTACACCGGCTGTTTTGTTTTTTGCCTTAGCCAGATCGTTAATGATGGTAAGCTCCTGTACAGATTCAACGTTGAAACAGAAGATATCAGCATCAAGTGCAGCGTTTATCTCTTTGTCAGATTTTCCAACGCCCGCAAAAACAATTTTTTCTTTACCAAATCCATGTTCAACAGCAGCCTTTACTTCGCCACCGCTCACGCAATCGGCACCAAAGCCAAAAGATTGGATCATGTCCAATACCTTTGGGTTAAAATTGGCCTTCATGGCATAATGTACATGGAATCCATGTTTAGATGATGCCGCATGGCAGGCCGCTAAAGTCTGGCGCAGCACCTCCATATCATAATAATAAAAAGGTGTTTCAATATTTTGAAAACGGGAAATGGTATCTTGGTTGAACATTATTATAAGTCAAAAATCAAAATTAAAAAGTCAAAAAACTGACTTGATCAAATAAATCCGAAATCGAAAATTCGATATCCGAAATCAAAACAACCTGCTATGCAGGCTCCTCAGCGCTTCCACCTTATCTTCGGTTTTAACCAGTACTGACAGGTTATGATTGCTGCCGCCATAACTGATCATGCGTAACGGCAAATGTTTCAAAGCGTCTAAAACGCGCGAGCCAAAGCCTTGCTTATCAGCAGCAAAATCACCCACCACACAGATAATGGTTTGTTCGTAATCAATTTCAACGGCACCAAACGCTTCCAGTTCGGCTAATATTTCTTTCAGATAGGTTGTATCATCAATGGTTAATGACACGGCCACCTCTGATGTGGTGATCATATCAATTGATGTTTTATAACGCTCAAATACCTCGAATACACGGCGCAAAAAGCCATAAGCCAGTAACATCCGGCTCGAGTTGATTTTAATGGCTGTAATGCCATCCTTAGCTGCAATTGACTTTATCTTATTCTTTTCGCTGTCGTTAGTGATCAAAGTGCCTTTTGCCTTAGGCTCCATGGTGTTAAGCAAGCGTACCGGTATTTTATATTTCTGCGCCGGGAACACACTTTGCGGATGTAGTATCTTAGCGCCGAAGTAAGCTAGCTCGGCAGCCTCGTCAAACGATAGCTGCGCGATAGGAGAGGTGCCTTTAACAATCCGAGGGTCGTTGTTATGCATACCGTCAATGTCGGTCCATATCTGCACTTCCTCGCTGCGAATGCCCGCACCAAGTAATGATGCAGTATAATCACTGCCGCCACGACGCAGATTGTCTATCTCGCCAAAAGCATTGCGGCAAATGT
>CBFGNU010000366.1:0-3269 GCA_965650195.1 uncultured Mucilaginibacter sp.
CTCTTTATCTTATGCACAATCTGCTACCGATACTGAGTATAATCACCAGGAGCTTTTTGGCCCGATAAACTGGCCGGCACCGGGAGAAACCCGGACTGCAAGCGGCAAGCCCTCTGAACACTACTGGCAAAACCGCGCGGATTACCAGATACGCGCTACGCTTTACGAGGGCCAACAAGATACCACCATCAACGGCGAAACTACCATAAGCTACACTAATAATAGCCCTGATGAACTGGAATATCTTTGGTTACAACTGGATCAAAATTTGTTCAGACCCGATTCCCGCGGCGCCGCTACTACGCCCGTAACCGGTGATCGTTTTGATGTAAAAGGATTTGACCGTGGCGGCATCCGCATAACCTCGGTAAATATTAGCTATAAAGGACAAACCTATTCGGTAAACCCGGTAATTACAGATGCGCGTATGCAGTTGCGCCTTAATAAGGCACTTGGTGCCAAAGGCGATAAAATACAGATAAAGGTGGATTATAACTTTTCCATCCCCCTATATGGAGCGGATCGCATGGGTCGTAAAAAATTCAACCAAGGCTATGTTTACGAAATAGCGCAATGGTATCCCCGTATGTGCGTATATGATGACGTTGAAGGATGGAATACGCTTCCATACATGGGTCTAGGTGAGTTTTACTGCGAATATGGCGATTTTGACTATTACATTACAGCACCCGGCGATATGATAGTAGTGGGCTCCGGTGATCTGCAAAACGCCACCGAAGTACTTACCCCGCTTCAATTAAAACGCCTTACCGAAGCTAAGAACAGCGACAAGACTGTAATGCTGATAACAGAAAGGGAAGTTGGTGATCGCTCTACCCGTTTGGGTAAAGAAACCCTTACCTGGCACTTTAAAATGGAAAACAGCCGCGATGTTGCCTGGGCATCATCAAAAGCATTTATCTGGGATGCCGCCAGGGTAAATCTTCCCTCGGGGCGTAAAGCTATTGCCATGTCGGCCTATCCAAAAGAAAGCGCAGGGAATGATGCCTGGAGCCGCTCAACCGAATATCTGAAAAACAGTATGGAGATCTATTCCAAAAAATATTTTGAATACCCGTGGAATTCAGCGGTGAACGTATCGGGTGTTGCTTTGGGAATGGAATATCCCGGCATTATATTTTGCTTAAGCAACTATAAAAATGGCAAATTATGGGGTGATGTTACCCATGAGATAGGCCACAACTGGTTCCCAATGATTGTGGGCTCAAATGAGCGTAAGTACATGTGGCAGGATGAGGGTTTTAATACCTTTATCAATGATTTTGCTGCAAAGGAATTTAATAATGGGGAATATTTCGATTCTAAAGAGTTGGATGCACAGAGTATTTTGCAACAGTATAAAGGTAGCAAAGACCCGTTAATGACTCCTCCCGAAGCAATTGGCCTGAATGACTATAGTCAATATTACATTAAAACCGCGCTGGGCCTAAAAATACTGCGAAACGTAGTGCTCGGTACCGACAGGTTTGATTATGCCTTTAATCAATACATAAAAACCTGGGCAATGAAACATCCTACGCCATATGATTTCTTCAGAGCGATGAATAACGCCGCCGGCGAAGACCTTAATTGGTTTTGGAAAGAGTGGTTCTTTACTACATGGAAATTAGATCAGGCAATTGAGAGCGTTAAATACGAAGATGATGATTCAACAAAGGGCGCATTGATAACTGTTATCAATAAAGGAAAAATGGCGATGCCTGTGGATTTGAAAATCACCCTTATCAACGGCAGATCCGAAACTATACAGCTACCTGTAAACGTTTGGCAGAGAGGTGGCGTGTGGACTTTTAAATTTCCATCAAAGCTACCCGTAAAAAGCATACTTATTGACCCCAACGGCGAACTGCCGGATGTAGATTTGCGAAACAACGAATGGAAGGCGAATTAACCTATGCATGGGCTAATCACGATTGACGGGCAGTTCAAAGTAAAAAGTTGACCCTTTGTCAATTTCGCTTTCAACCCAAATTTTTCCCTTATGGCGGGTTACAATCTCGTGGGTTATATATAATCCAATTCCGAGGCCAGACATATGCGAGGCAAGGTTCTCTACGCGGTAAAACCTCGAAAAGATCCTTTCATGCTGGTCTTTAGAAATACCGATACCAAAGTCCTGCACAGATATTTGGACGTTGTTATTAAATCTGCGAACTGTTATAATTACTTCGTTAGCTTTGGGCGAGTATTTAATAGCATTGGTTACTAAATTGATAACTACCTGCTCCAAACGCTGTTGATCCGCATGCAAGATAATAGGCTCTCCGACACCATTAAGCATAATATTATGACTGGTATTATTTTGCTGTAGCATTTCAGTAACATCTTTCAGTACCTCTACAATATCAAAATCTGTGTAGGAAAAAGGTAATTTTCCCGTCTGGATCTTTGATACATCCAACAGGTCAGAGATCAACACCGTGAGTTTCCCCACCTGTTGTAACGCTTTTTTTAATATTGCTTTGCTCCGATTTTCCTCTGAAAAACTCCTTTCCAGTATTTGCAAGTAGCCGTTTATGCTGGTAAGTGGTGTCTTCAACTCGTGGCTCGCCATGCCGATAAATTCGTCTTTTTTGGCATTAAGAACCTTGATTTCTTCATATAGTTTGGCGTTGTCCAGGGCCACAGAAGCCTGGGCAGCCACGCCTGCAATTAGCTGTTCATGCTCCTTTTTGAAGACACCGGGTTCGGGATGGCCAAAAAACAGCCCTCCTATTACTTCGCCTGATTTAGCAACGACAGGCACTGCTAAATAGCTTACTACAGGCAAATGTCCTTCAGGCATTCCGTAGTGTGGCGCATTTTTTCCGTAACGCGGGTCTTTGGTAATATCGTCTACCCTTACAATGCCTACACCACCAAAAGTATGTTGAAAAACATCGGTATTACGTGGCATCCCCAATTTTTCAAAGGCCTCACGCGGTGCCCCGGACAATGTGAACAACATATAAGATTCACCATTCTCGTCTGTTTTATTATGGAAAAAAGCGCCAAAAGCGGCCCCCGTTAACTGCGTTGTGGCATCGGTTACTTTCTGCAGTATGCTTTTTACATCAAGGTCGGCTGATATGGTTAGTCCAATAGAATCCAACACCTCAAGGCGCTCAGCATAACTTTGTAGTTTGGCTTCGGCTTCTTTTTGCAAACTTATATCGCGGGCTATTTTAGATGCGCCGATAACCTTGCCATTTTCATCTTTTATTGGCGACACCGTTAGCGAAATTGGTATTTCCTCGCCTGACTTCCTT
>CBFGNU010000367.1:0-3233 GCA_965650195.1 uncultured Mucilaginibacter sp.
CTACAACAAACAACTGTTATTTTCCTATTTAAAAACCTGCAGACTAAACAACGAACCAGGCAAAACCTACGTCTATTCTAATTTGGCTGCGGGGTTATTGGGTGTAATATTAGAAAGAGTAACAGGAAAAACTTATGAGCGGATGGTGCAGGAGGTTATTACCACGCCCTTGTTAATGAAGGGTACTGCCCAGCATTTACCACGCATTCTCGCCGACCGGTTCGCCGCTGTTTATGATGATGGGGGTAACCTTACTCCTCCCTGGGACTTGGATGCATTGGCGGGTGCCAGTGCGTTACGGTCAACGGTTAACGATATGGCTATTTTTGTTAAAGCTAATATGGCTGCCGATGAAAGCAAACTATCAAAAGCATTACAGTTAACCCATCAAATAACTTTTAAAAACAACGATACGGCTACGGGGCTTGGATGGCATATTATTAAAGTGGCCGGCGTGGAGTATATCTATCATAACGGCGGCACTTATGGCAGCAGTAGTTTTTTAGCCTTTAATACCGAAAAGAAATTGGGTGTGATTGTCCTTTCAAACGCGAGCGAAAGTACAGATGCTTTAGGAACCGAACTACTCAAAAAACTACAGTAATCTAAAGCGTCACACTATCCCCAACCTTGTAAACAAGATTAAATTTAATATCACGTTTCTCAAAGTGTTTTTCATAAGCCGCGTAGCGCTGTTCAATAAAAAAGTCTTTAGCGTAGCCATCATGCACGGGGAGTATCTGTTTGGGTTGCAGTTTGTCGGCAAACTCTGTAATCCGTAACTCGTTGGTAAAGGGGGCCATGGTTACCATGATGAGCAGTTCAATTCCTTTGTACTTTAGCAAAGCGTTTTCCATGGAATCAACAGGGTGCAGAACTCTATCATTTATAATGAAACCCATCATTTGCGGCAAGGGGTTATCCAATATCAGCTCGTGCACAACAGTTATCGCCTCCAATATAAACGGACCTAAATTATAAACGCCATCTGTCCAAACTGTATGTGGTATGTTGTGCTTAGCCAACACGCAGCCTACCTGCCCATTGGTATAAACCGGGGCGCCGCTTACATCAATTATTTCTTTTAGAATATCCGGATCCAAATGATCGGGATGAACATGAGTTATGATGATGCCCTTCACATCGGCAAACATTTCCGGTTTTACCAAGCCTTCAGCAAAGCTGAACTTACCCGGATCAAATAGCAACTTATAGTCATCCTGTTCAAACACTAAGCAGGAATGCAGGTATTTTGAGATCTTCATTATATCACAATTACATCAAAGATAACGCCTAAATTTTATCTTTGCCCAAAACATATAACCATGGTGCTTAACCACATAAACTTAGTAGTATCCAATGTTGAAGCTTCAATAAAGCTATTTGAAACCCATTTCAACTTTACATGTGAAGCTGTTAAAGGCAATAACGCCATAGCAATCTTAAAAGGTTCTGACGGCTTTAGTCTTGTGCTAATGACTAACAAAACGGCTGTGGTTGAATACCCGCAGGCATTTCATATAGGCTTTATGTTAAGCAGCGAAGAAGAAGTAACTCAGTGTTTTGAAAGCTTAAAAAATGGCGGTATTACTTTAGGAAAGGATCCAGGCAAAATCAGGAACACTTTCGGGTTCTACTTCAACTTTGACAGCTTGATGATAGAAGTGGGTTACAGCAACTGAATCAGGTCACTTACCTGAACAATAGTCGCAACCTGATCTTCTTCTACCTTACCAAAACCGTAAGCAGCAAATATAAACGGCGTCCCGGCACCCACAGCGGCATTATAATCGCCCATCGTGTCGCCGACATAAACAGGAGCTTTAAGTTGATGATCGTTCACTATATCCTTTATATTATCTGCCTTGGGCATGTTTTTAGTGCCGTAGCATTGGTGGCCCAGGAAATACTTTTCCAGTCCACTGGTTTTGAAAAAAACTTCAATATACCCACTTTGGCAATTACTGACTATGTAGAGTTTGTATTTAGCTGATAAATATTTTAAGGTTTCTTCTAATTGCGGATAAGGCTGACCGCCTTTTGTGTATAAAGTTTCTAACTCCTTTTTGGCGGCTATCGCTTTATATTCCTCGCGCTTCTCGTCATCCAGATACGGGAACAATTTTTCGAAAATGGCTTTATAGGTCATACCGGTTATGCCTTTCACCATATCGGCAGTTATGTCTTCCTTTATAAAATCAACCTCCTCTTTAGCGGCCTGCCAGGCTTCGGCTACAACGCCGGTGCTGTCCCAAAGGGTGCCGTCCAAATCAAATATTATGCTATCGAATTTGTTTTTCAGTGATGTATTCATTGCGGCAAAAGTAAGATTTTATTTTTTCGCAATTGTCATTTGGTGGTTACTAAAACCACCTGCATTTCGGTGAGCTTATTGCTACGGGTTGTCTTATTTAAAAACCCCGGTTTCAGCCTGCTTATCCAATATTTTTCAAAGCTTTTAAGTGGTTTAACCTGCCAGCCCTTAGCGGCAACAGCGCTCATAAATTCTTTTGAACCATACAAAATGAAACTACCAGCCTTGCTCTGCTCTATTTGTCCGGCGGATAACGTTTGTGCCCGCCCATCAATATAAAACTCAAAGGGAGTTGTAACATCATCATTAACCTGCACAACCGGCAAATGCTGCGGGTTATTTTCGTTGATCCACATAGCCGCCTCGCTACCCGCCTGGTATTTTAACAGCGACTTATAAAAAACCTGGTTAAGGTACAGGTTGACAATAAATGATACCATCACTGTACGTATAACGGTTTGCGGTATAACGCCTTTGCTTATGCGTTGCGGCAATATAAAAGCCAACACTAACATCACTACTAAAAAGGAGACTGTAACAAACGTTAAGGTTTCGGGCTGATAGAAGTAATGCAACGCAATTATAACCAGCAGCAACAACGCGAAAATAATGGCTTGCGTTATTTTAACGGCTCTAACACTGCCCTGAGCTTTTATGGTATACAAGTACTGCGCCGTTATAATGGAAAAGAACGGAAATACGATATTTAGATAATGCGGCAGCTGAAACCTTGATGCAGAAAACAACAGAAAGGTAAGCATCGCCCCGCTTATGCAATACCATTCGGTGCGAAAGATCATGCGGCTTCCCTTTTTTACAAACTGAAACAATGCCGCAAATAACAACAGCGACCAGGGCAAAAATGCCCACAATGCTGTATGCACAAAAAAGAAGGGATCACCATGCCCTTTTATCGGAC
>CBFGNU010000368.1:0-3209 GCA_965650195.1 uncultured Mucilaginibacter sp.
GTGGTGGTGGTGCCCGAGGTGGTGCTGGTGGCGGCGGCGCCGGTGGCGCAGGTGTAAGTAACCAAAACGGTATTACAGTTGCACGTTCTATCGGTGTAAACTATCGCGATCAATGGGGCGAAAAAGTTGCTACCTATGGTAGCTATAGTTTTAACGATAATACTACTACTACAAATTCAACATCTAAGACATTACCGGGCGCTTCACCTATCCTGAACAATACACAGTCTCTTTCTAAAAGCAGCCCTACTAACCACAGGTTTCAATATAACCTGGAGTGGAGGCCCGATACTGTAAATTATTTGAAAGTTGTACCATCTTTCAGTAACTCTGTTTCAGATACATATAGCGAAACAAATACGTTGATCACTAATACCAACCCGACTATTGGCCGGACCAGGTATAAACAAGTTTCTACGGGCACGTCAAGCTCTCCAACTTTTGGTATTACGGCATTATACAATCATCGTTTCTCAACAAAAGGGCGTAACCTAAGTTTGTTTTTAAGCGCTAACTCGTCTACAAGCACATCTAACTCTCTCACTAATTTGACGTTGTTTGAGGGAACTTTACCTGATCAAAGTACCCCACGTAATCAGCAAATAGATCAAAATAATAAATCAACTTCTCTAAGCGGTAACATCTCGTACATGGAGCCGTTAAGCAAAGTGTCATTTTTAGATCTTAACTATACGCTTACCCGTTCAACAACCAGTAATGACAGAACGGTGCTGGGCTTAGATAACGCGACCCCGGAATTTAGAAGCGATTTGAGTAACAATTACTCATTTAACTTTACAACACATAGGTTTGCATTAAACTACCGGTTAATTGAAACTAAGTATAACTTAACATTGGGTATGGGCGTACAGCCTTCAGTATTAGAAGGTCAGTCATCACGTACAGCGGCGGCTAATTTCCCGGCTACCAGGAAAACCCAAACCAATATTGTTCCTACAGCACGTTTTATTTACCAATTCTCACGTAACGAATCATTAACTATCAACTATAATGGCAGTGCCAGCCAACCATCATTTGATCAGTTACAGCCGGTTGAAGACAAATCAAATCAATTTAGCACGGTAATAGGTAATCCAGACCTAAAACAACAGTTTAATAACAATTTCTCATTAAGGTATAATACCTTTGGTGTGGCATCAGGGAATTTGTTTTTCATTAACGTAAATTATTCTAACACAAAAGGCGCCGTTGTTACCCGCACTACGTATGAGGGCAATAAAACAACAATACGTTATGTTAATGCCGATGGCAACTATTCATACGGGGGAAACATTACTTACTCAAAACCCTGGGCTGAACGCAAGTATACCATAACCTTTAATGCGCGTACAAACTATTCAAATACTGTTGGTTTTGTAAACGAGAAGATAAATAATGTAGAGACCGCGATTCAAAAAAATATAGCGAAAAGCTTAACCTTTACACCGGGAACGCGTTTCAGGCTTGATCTGACGGATATTATAGATGCGCAGTTAAGCGCCAACTATAATATCACTAAAACAACCAACAGTGTTAGCCTTGGTAATACAAACCAAAACGTAAATACACGCAACCTTGATCTGGGCTTTCAGGGAAAAAATTATTTTGGCGACTGGACAGTTAGCTACGATATTACCAAGCAATACAATTATGGTTATAACACAGGTTCTGATTTTAAAGTACCTAACCCTAATATTATCAGCGCATATGTTGAGCGTCGCTTTCTTCAGGGCAACAAAGCTACTATCCGCCTTGCAGCGTTTGACTTGCTTAACCAGAATACAGGCGTTACCACCTCTGCAAACACGCTATCAACAGTTAATCGTTTGGGTCGTTATGTAATGTTATCATTCACCCTGCGCCTGCAAAAATTTGCGGGCAGGGCACCTGTTCAAGAAAACGATAGAAGAGGTCGTGACGGCTTTGGTGGCGGCCGCGACGGTGGTCGTGGTCCTGGTGCCGGCGGTCCAGGCGCTGGTGGCCCGGGCGGTAATTTTGGCGGCGGTCCTGGTGCCGGTGGCCCTGGTGGTCCCGCAGGTTTCTAATCTGAACAGACGCTAAATCATAAAGAATTATCATAAACCCTGTGGCTTACCCCACAGGGTTTTTTATTTAAGACTGGCGATGGGTGAAATCAATTATTTGTAATTTGCGCTGTGAATAAACTCATCGCATCCATATTGGGTATTGGCTATATTAAAGGCGGCGGTACTATTGCCGCAGCGGTAACCTGTTGCATTATATGGCTGCTTTGGGCCAATGGCATTTCGCCGAATTTGTTTTTGGCTGCGGGATTAATTGTAACCTTGGTAGGCGTATATGTTGGCAACAAGGTTGAGCCTTACTGGGGTAAAGACAGCTACCGCGTGGTTATTGACGAAGTTGCCGGCATGTGGATAGCGGTCCTCTTTATATCCCCTTCGCTGCCGCTGCTTATAGCAGGCTTTATCCTCTTCCGTTTTTTTGATATTGTGAAGCCGCTGTACATCCGCCGGATGGAAGCATTTAAAGGCGGCTGGGGCGTTATGGCTGATGATGTGTTAGCGGGCGTTTATGCCAATATTGTCTTGCAGGTGATTGTGTTTTTTCACTTGCTTCACTAAGGGGACAGTGCTCGCCCTACTACCTAACCACCCGCTCCACCACCTGCCACATATTTCCTTCCGGATCTGCAAAGGCCCGCACACGGCCACCGCCTATGGCATCTATCAGGTCACTGGTCCAGGTAATGTTGTGGCCATCTAAATGAGCGATGGCCAGCTCAATATCTTTAACCCGCAAAGCCAGGTGCGACCAGCCCGGTGTCCAGGTAGTACGCTCAGGGCGGGCGGTATCATCAATAGGCATAACCTCAAACAACGAATTATCGGGAGCACGCAGCATCCAAACCGGTTTGTCGTGACGGAAGTGCTTTTTGTAGCCCAACACATCACAATACCAATCGGCCATTTTATCAACGTCCTTCACGGCAATAGCGGGGTGATCAATTCCGGTTAAGCCTAAATTTGTACTCATATTAAATTCTTTTGTGCAAGGTAATTATTTGTCGATGGCACTCCAAAAGCGCGGTGTTCCAAAAAATATAAAGCCTTAAAATTTTCAAAAGCGACTGACGGTACTAACTTGTTGTTCATCAGCACTTTTTTATTTTAATGTGGAACAGTTTGGAACACTTTGAAACTACTTATAAGTCAGTAAGATTAGCTGTA
>CBFGNU010000369.1:0-3139 GCA_965650195.1 uncultured Mucilaginibacter sp.
ATGTTGGCCGTGCGTTGGATAACCGTGTAGGTGGCTTTATGATAGCAGAAGTAGCCCGTTTACTTAAAGAAAACAAGATAAAGCTGCCATTTGGTCTCTATATAGTTAACGCCGTTCAGGAAGAGATTGGCTTGCGTGGTGCCGAAATGATAGCACATCGCATAAAGCCAAACATTGCCATTGTAACCGATGTTACGCATGACACCCAAACACCTATGATCAGCAAAATAACGCAGGGTGATCTGGCTTGTGGGCGGGGACCGGTTGTGTCTTATGCTCCTGCTGTTCAAAACAATGTAAACAAAGTGTTGATAGAGACAGCGCAAAAAGCGGAGATTCCGTTCCAGCGTCAGGCCTCATCACGCTCAACAGGTACAGATACAGACGCGTTTGCGTACTCAAATGACGGTGTACCATCAGCATTGATATCTCTTTGTCTGCGTTATATGCACACTACAGTAGAAATGGTGCACAAAGAGGACGTGGATAATGTTATCAGGCTTATTTATGAATCTTTGTTGGTGATAAAGTCTGGTCAGGATTTCAGATATATTAAATAACCTTTATTCGCCAATTTACGTTCAACTATTCAATTCTTAAACGAAATAAACATTATTCATACAACTCTATGAAACCTACTCTACTTATTTTAGCCGCGGGTATGGCCAGCCGCTATGGAAGCATGAAACAAACCGATGGCTTTGGCCCCAACGGCGAAACTATAATTGATTATTCTATTTACGATGCCATAAAAGCCGGGTTCGGAAAGGTAAGTTTCATTATCCGCGAGGAGTTTGCAGAGAAATTTCAGGAGATTTTTGAACCCAAACTGAAGGGCAGGGTAGAAACTGATTATGTTTTTCAAAGCTTTGATCTGAAACCCTTTGGTATTGATAAAGAAATTGAGCGTGCCAAACCTTGGGGTACCGCCCACGCTGTGTTAGCGGCCCGTAACCAGGTTAAGGAGCCTTTTTGCGTAATAAATGCAGACGATTATTACGGCTATGATGCTTTTGAAAAGATGGCTAAATTTTTAACGACTGATGTAACCGATTCGCAATATGCATTGATGGGTTATCAGATAGATAAAACCTTGTCTGATTATGGTTCTGTATCTCGGGGTGTTTGCGAGGTTGATGAGAAAGGTAATATGACCGGCGTTAATGAGCGCACCGAAGTTTATTTTAAAGAGGATGGCAGCGTAGCATACAAAGATGCGGCCGGCGAACATCCACTGCCTAATGATAAACGGGTATCTATGAACTTTTGGGGATTTACCCCTGCCGTGTTCGATCAAAGTTTAGCTATGTTTCAAAAATTTGTTGAAGCGAACGAAAATAACCCTAAAGCCGAGTTTTTTATCCCGTTGGTTGCCGATGAGTTAATTAAAAGCGGACAGGCAACATTTAAAGTTATCCCCACGCCATCAAAATGGTTTGGTGTAACTTATAAAGAAGATAAACCTATTGTACAGGCATCTATCTCAGCTTTGGTTGAGAATGGAACTTATCCTGCTAATTTGTGGGATTAGTAATGTAGCAGGTATAAAATAAAAAAATCCGGCTCCTGTAAAGGGCCGGATTTTTTTTTGCTGTTAATTTTACTTGCAAACGCAGGCAGAAGTAACATTTGTGCAAGTTGCCTTGCTTGTGCATTTAGCTTTGCTGCAAGACGTACAAGTTGCTTTTTTTACTGCCTTTTTAGCAGGTACTTTTCCATCTGCAAATACAGTGGTACATGCAAATAATGCCATTGCTATACCTAATGCTAATTTTTTCATGTTTAAATATATTATAAATTTTTAAATGTTTAATTATCTGATTTGAACATTTAAACTTTCGGTGGTTTCCAGTCCTTAGCAAAATAAACGGCTGAATTGCCGTATTGGTATGTTGGGACAGTTTTTTCTATCAGAGTAACCAATGCCGCATTTACACGAACCGGCTCAATAACTAAAAAGCCGCAGATGCTGCAGGTCAGCAACATATTGCAGCCCTGTTTTTCGCAATTGTCGTCCTGATGCTTTTTTTCGGGTGTTTTCGGGCAGTGCGCATTTTTATCAGCCTTGGCGCAGCAGTCGGTTTTTTCTGCAATTGGCGATGGTTTTACTGTTCCTCCAAATGAAGACAGAAAAACTATACAAACAATAAGCAGTGATGCCAGGACTTTCATTACTCAAATGTATCTAAAATGCGTAGCATTTAATAATGATTGATCTCACTTTTTCCCAAACCAAAGCACATAAAAGCCGTTCAATCATTATGCAAGTTGAAATACTCGGAAATACCATAAATATAAGTAAGCAACATGGCGCTTTGATTCTGGAAACAGCGGATGCCATAGCCCGGGTTGCGGTATACAGTCCCTCTGTCATTCGCGTATGTATCAGCAAGAAACAGAAGCAAATTGACGTTTCTTTTGCGGTAATCCAACTACCGCAAGGCGCATTCGAATACATCGAAACTGTCGACACTGTAGAAGTATTAACTTCAACTCTAAAGCTGATTATCAACAAAAACCCTTTACGTTTCAGTTTTTTTACGGCTGATGGCCAACCGTTGAGCAGTGATGACACACGTTTTGGCACCGCACTCGATAGCGATAAGGTAATGAATTACCGGGAATTGCATGCCGATGAAAAGTTTATAGGGTTAGGTGAAAAAACCGGCAACCTTAACCGCCGGGGCATGCACTATATAAACTGGAACACAGATGCAGCGGAGCATACTATAAAAGATGATCCGTTATATAAAACCATCCCTTTTTATATAGGCTTACACAGTGGCGTTTGTTACGGATTGTTTTTTGATAATCACCATAGAAGCTATTTTGATTTTGGTGCCAGTACAGATGATCAGTTTACTTGGTTTGGCGCAGATGGCGGAGATATGAATTACTATTTTTTCGGTGCGCAGAGCGTTGCGGAAATTATTAGAGATTATACATGGCTTACCGGGCGGATGGAAATGCCGCCTTTGTGGAGCCTGGGATACCAGCAATGCCGCTGGAGTTATATGAGTGCTGATGAAGTGCTGGGTATCGCCAAAAAATTCAGAGAGCGAAATATTCCTGCTGATGCGATCTATTGTGATATAGATTACATGGATGATTTTAAGATCTTCACTTGGAATAAACAAAG
>CBFGNU010000370.1:0-3123 GCA_965650195.1 uncultured Mucilaginibacter sp.
CGCTGCAGGCCCCGCCATTTGTAGTCAACCAGGCGCAGTACTTCTTGCTCAGACGATTGCTTTAGATAAGCTATTTGTTCTGAAACGGTGCCAAAACAGGCAAAACCGGCGTTTTTTGTGCTCGCGCCGCTGGGTAAAAAGCCGCGTTCCAGCACCAACACCTTTAAGTTGGGTTGTTTCTTTTTAAGATGCAGCGCCGCGCTTAAACCCACAATGCCGCTGCCTATAATAATTACATCTGCATTGTTAATAAACTGCGTTTGTTCCCAGTAAGAAAAGGATGGCTCCATGTTATCAAATGTAAAAATTCAAAAGCCAAAAACAGCTATACTATTATAATGGAATGCTTTTTGAAATACCTATTCAAAAAAGTATAGACCATGAATCATTTATCAATTATATTAGGTTTTATAAGCTATGGTTCTGCATTGTTTTTAATGATAGCCATAGCTGTGATCAGTTTTATAGTGCAGTGGCGTTTTAAAAGCAAGTTCAAGCAATATTCGGAGATCGCCCTGTCGTCCGGCCTTTCAGGAAAAGACGTTGCCGAAAGAATGCTGCGCGATAACGGCATATATGATGTGGAGGTAATATCTGTTGAAGGACAGCTAACCGACCACTATAACCCCGAGGACCGCACCGTTAATTTAAGTCCGGATGTTTACCATAGCCGCAGTATTGCAGCTGCTGCAGTTGCCGCGCACGAGTGCGGACACGCTGTGCAGCACGCTTGTGGTTACAGCTGGCTCAGCCTGCGTAGTACCCTGGTGCCTTTAACCAACGTGGCCAACACGCTGGTGCAGGTAACGCTCACTATAGGCATTATGCTGTTATTTTTTGCGCATAACCCAATTGTTTTAGCTGTAGGTGTTGTGGCATTGGCCGTGGTTACTGTATTCAGTTTTATAACGCTACCCGTTGAGTTTGACGCCAGTAACAGGGCTTTGGCCTGGCTAAATAATAACTACAATGTTATGCAAACCGGTGCCGAGCACGAGCAAGCTAAGGATGCGCTTTGGTGGGCCGCTATGACCTATGTTGTTGCCGCTTTAGCATCACTGGCTACGCTGTTGTATTATGCTTCGATGCTTATTAATCGCAGGGATTAACATTAGCTAAATATCTTTTAAAGGGGATGGTTTTACAACTATCCCTTTTTTGTTTTAAGTGTATAAAAAACACTTATCTGCCTGATAATGTAACATTTATATGCACGAAAACGTTAGCGGTAAATTTTATTTTCCATTGATTGTTCGCTTGGCGCTATTTATATAGATTTGTTAGGAATCAATTAAACCTGCTCATCAAGCAGGTGTTTGCTACCGGCAAACAAACAGACAATAACCCAATTAACCAATTATACTAAAATGAAAAAAATCCTTGGCTTATTATTGTTAGCCTCAACAGCTACAATGGCCCAAACCCCCAAGCCTGCTGCGCAAGTACGAAAAATTGTGTCGGCATCTATCAAACCTGCGCCGGTAACTTTCGTCGGCACGCAAGACCACAAAAACATGATGGACCAGTTAGGCATCAAGGCCTTACGGCCAGGCCCCAGCGGTAACGAAAGTGCTCCTAATCACGCTAATTATGATGAAAGTGAGGCTAACCGTTTAATCCCTACCCTGCCGGATGTTTTAACACTTAAAAACGGCAAAAAGGTAACTACTGCTGATCAGTGGTGGAACCAGCGCCGCCCTGAGATTGTTGAAGATTTTGAGAAAGAAGTACTTGGTCGCGTACCTAAAAACATGCCTAAAATTAACTGGGAAGTTACTGTTACCGACAAGGAAATGGTAAATCGTATCCCGGTTATTGCTAAACATATTATCGGGCATGTTGATAATTCGGCTTATCCGGCTATCAGTGTAGATATTGATATGGTGTTGGTAGTACCTGCTAATGCAAAGGGCCCGGTACCTGTTTTAATGATGTTTGGCTTTCCTAGTTTGCCAGCGCCAAGCGCGCCTACGCCTGCCGAATTAACCCAGCTAAACTCTGCTTTAAAAGCAATGCTTATAAAAAGCGATCCGTCGCTAAAAGCGATATTGGATGAACACCAGGCATGGCAACCTATTACCTTGCCCGCCGCACAAGGCGCGCTTGGTTTTGGTGGTGGCGCAGCTCCGGGGCGCGGGGGCACCCCGGCTGCTGCCCCCGCTACAGGTCCGGTTGATGTTCCTGGAGTAGCCGGCGTTAACAACGACCCGGGTTCAACCCAGCAATTGCTGGCTGCCGGATGGGGTTATTGCACCATTAATACCGGAAGCATACAGGCAGACAACGGCGCAGGCTTAACCCGCGGCATTATTGGTCTGGTAAATAAAGGCCAGCCACGCAAGCCCGAAGACTGGGGCTCGTTACGTGCATGGGCATGGGGCGCCGGTCGCGCGTTGGATTACCTGGAAGCAAAAGAACCCGCTGTTGACGCCAAACACGTTGGCATTGAAGGCGTATCCCGCTATGGCAAAGCGGCTTTGGTTGCATTAGCTTTTGAGCCTAAATTCTCTATGGCCCTGGTAGGCTCATCAGGCGAGGGTGGCGCTAAACTGCACCGTCGTAACTTTGGCGAAGCTGTTGAAAGCTTAACCGGAACAGGAGAATACCATTGGATGGGCGGAAACTTTATGAAATATGGCGCATCTGATGCTATTTTCGGAGAGAAAAAACCTAGCGATATTCCTGTAGACGCACATGAATTAATTGCTCTGTGCGCGCCGCGCTTAACATTTATCAGCTATGGCATTCCTGAAAAAGGCGACGCTAAATGGTTGGATCAGCAAGGCAGCTATATGGCGGCAGTTGCAGCCGGGCCAGTATTTAAACTGTTAGGCGTAAAAGATCTTGGTGTATCAAACGATTACAACAAAGAAAAAATGCCGCCTGTAAATACCCCAATGCTCGACGGCGAACTGGCATGGCGTCAGCATGATCAGGGCCACCAGGACCAGGCTAATATGAAATGGTTCATCAAATGGGCCGACCAAAAAATGGGGCGCCCGGCAGCACCACCTGCTGCGGCTAATCAAGCCTTCCAGTTTAGATAAATATAAATAAACGAAAAGAGCGATGGGTAAACCTATCGCTCTTTTCGTTTTATATAACTATATTCTCTTTTAATTC
>CBFGNU010000371.1:0-3119 GCA_965650195.1 uncultured Mucilaginibacter sp.
AAAAAGGTAGCCAAGGGCGGGGAGAATAAACAGACTACCAATAAGCAATGCCCCGCCAAGCGTATTGATAGTGCCGGCTGTGGCGTGGTTAGTTAACAGCGATAAATGTTCGCCGTTTTTTACGGTGATAAAAGCCGGGTAATGCGTAAAGCCGACAGATAGCAGTATCATACTTACCTGGAAGGCCGCGTATACACGGATGGTGTATTTTTTGCCTTTATTGATGCTGATCCAAAGCAACACCAAAGATACTGACGCCAGTATAACCGCCGTTAAGCTAACCGGATTACCAAAGATCCATTTAGCCATGCGGATATCATTAGTTTCTGCGGCAAGAAACACTAAACCGCCGCAGAAGAACGCGACGATGTTTAATATTTTGGCTTTTTTGATAAAGCGTTTAATATCAAACTCATCCTCCGCCTCGCCGATGAGGTAAATAGCAGCCAAAAATCCGCAGAGCGCAACTGTAAATAACCCGACGGCTATTGAGAACCAGTTAAGCCAGCTAAAAACATAAGCATCGGCAAAGTTGGTGGCATCCGTATCTATTTTGCGCGAAAGCGCACTACCGGCAATAATGCCTAAAAACAACGGCGTTAAAAAGCTGGAGTAAACAAATATCCTGTTATAAAGCGTTTGTGTGCGGTAACCTTTAATAGCATCGTAATGCCTAAACGTAAACGCCGTACCGCGTGCTATAATGCCCATGAGCATAGCTAAAATGGGGATATGCAGGTAAGTGCACATGGCGCTATATATCTCCGGAAAACCAACAAAAAGAATTACCACCGCAATGATCAGCCACATGTGATTAGCCTCCCATACCGGACCGATAGCCTGGTAACTGGTAGAGCGCGTGCGCTGCCTGTTAGCCTCAGAGGTAAACAGCTCAATTATACCCGCGCCAAAATCGGCCCCGCCCAACAAAAAGTAAAGCAGAATAGCCAGGCACAGGAAGAGGATAACTACGGTTAGCATTTTTTAGTTCATAGCTCATGGTTGTTTTGCCCATTGTCGATAGTCAATAGACCATGGTCGTTTTTTTGACTATTTATATTTAATTATAGCTGATCATTATTCACTCATTCGCTAATTCACCCCCTCCTTAATATCGTACACCACCGGTACCATTTTAATTTGCCTTTGCAGCAATACAATTACCGCCACGCTTAGCGTAAAATAAATAAAGGTGAACAGGTAGAATGAGTACTGTATGCCGGGCATGGGTGTAACGGCATCGGCGGTGCGCATAATGTCTTGTATTATCCAGGGCTGTCTGCCTACTTCGGTTACTGTCCAGCCGGCCTCGAGTGCTATAAACCCAAGTGGCGTGGCAAATATGAATAGCTTTAAAAACCAGGGTTTAAACAGCCAGTTGTGCTTCTTCCATATGGCAAAGAGATATATTATACCTATCGCCATCATTATCATACCTAAGCCCACCATAATTTGGAAGGCGTAGTGAGTAATTGCAACTGGTGGCTGCTCGTCCACAGGTATCTGATCTAAACCTTTAACTGCTGTTTTAAAATCATCATGCACCAAAAAGCTAAGCATGCCGGGAATTTCGATGCCGTAATTTACTTTTTTGGCAGCCGTATCAGGTATGCCGCCAATTACAAGCGGTGCGTATTCCTGTGTGTGAAAATAAGCCTCCATGGCAGCCAGTTTGGCGGGCTGACGTTTTGCAGCGTGTTTAGCAGAAATATCGCCGCTTATAGGCTGTAACAGCGCGGCTACCGCACCAAACACGATAGCTATTTTAAAAGCGCGGGTATGGAACGATATGTTTTGCTTGCGGAAGATCATTAGCGCATGGATCCCGGCTACGGCAAAGCCTGTTGCCGCAAAAGCAGCTATCGTCATGTGCAATGCTTCGCTTAACCATGCCCCGTTAAACATGGCTTTTATGGGGTCGATATTGGTGTATTGCCCGTTTATGTAATCAAACCCCGATGGACTGTTCATCCACGCGTTGGCGGATACCACCAAAATGCCGGAGAGGATCCCGCTTACCCCAACCAGCACACCTGTAAGCCAATGGAACCATTTGTTAAACTTGTTCCATCCGTACAAAAAGAAACCTAAAGCTATCGCCTCTATAAAAAACGCGACACCTTCTAAAGAAAAAGGCATACCAAAGATAGGTCCGGCATGCAGCATAAACTTTGGCCAAAGTAGGCCCAACTCAAAAGAAAGCATGGTGCCCGATACGGCTCCTGTAGCGAAGAAAATAGCTACGCCTTTGCTCCAGGCCTGGGTAATATTTTTGTAAACTACATTGCCGGTTTTAATGTATTTGTAATGCGCTATCGCCATAAAAACGGGCATAACCATCCCGATACACGAGTAGATGATGTGGAAGGCCAGCGAAAGGGCCATTTGCGAACGGGCGGCTAAAAAATCATCCATAGTAGTGATGAATAAACAGTGCTAAGATAGGCCAAACCGTATAAATACTGTTACAACTAATACTATTCTGCGTCTATTATAAATAATACATAATGATTTTAAATTATTTATCGTTCTTGACTAACATTAATAAGATTTGTATGATATTAGGATTGAGTAAGTAGTCCTAAAAGATCATTGTTCAGCCAATAGTCCATACCCTATGAAGTTATCCAAAGTATTTTTAGCAGTAACCCTTGCTGCAACTGTTTTTACTGCCAACGCTCAAACCGGTGCACCCGCAGCGCCCAAATACGATCAGCATAAAGTTTTTAAACCCTTATTTTATCCTGAAAGGGCCAATGATTACCGAACTGCAGGCGGTGCGCCAGGCGCAAAATACTGGCAAAACCGCGCTGACTATAAACTGGACATTACGCTGGATACCGTTAAAAACCGTGTTAGCGGCAGTGCCTTGATAACCTACACCAACAACAGTCCCGATGCTTTGCCGTTTTTATGGTTGCAGCTGGATCAGAACATATTTCGCGAGGATTCACGCGCGCAGGAAACCAGCAACGTTAACGGCGGGCGCTTTGCCAACCGTACCTATACGCAGGGCGATGAAATTAAGGCTGTCAGCATAATTATAGATGGCAAGGCTACAAAGGCCAATTACATGGTTACCGATACCCGTATGCAGATAAAACTGGCATCGGCATTAA
>CBFGNU010000372.1:0-3110 GCA_965650195.1 uncultured Mucilaginibacter sp.
AATGCAAGTAAGTAGCATTTATTTGATACAACGGTGACGAAACAGAATCTATATTACTTTTTAGGCGATACTGCCAGCATATGCCCGATTTCTGTCCCCATACGAACTAAGTTAGCCAGGGTATCTTGTATGGCAGTCGACATATCCGCAGGGCCATTACCGATAGCTTGTAGCACATCGAAATATTTGCGGAGATCTTTATCATCGTCAAGAGGCACTTTACCCGCCACACCAATTACCGGCAAATTGTATCTCTTAGCCATTACAGCAACACCAAACGGACCTTTGCCTTGTAGGGTTTGATTGTCAATGCTCCCCTCGCCTGTTATTACTATATCAGCTTTTTGTAAGGAATGATCAAAGCCGGTAAGTTGCAGGAAATATTCAATGCCATTTACCAATCGGGCATTTAAATAAGCGTGTATGCCTGCAGTCGCGCCGCCTGCCGCGCCGCCATATTTAATTTCGGCGATGTTGACGCCCGTTTGATTGAGGGTAACTGCTGCAAAATTTGAAAGAAAGTCATCTAACAATTTTACCTGCTCGGGCCCCGCTCCTTTCTGCGGACCGAATACTGCCGCCGCTCCGTTTTCGCCTAAAAGCTTATTGTCCACATCGCAAACCACAATTATTTCGCAATCTTTTATCCGGTTGTCCAAACCACTTCTATCAACAGTGGTCATACGCAGCAGTTCTTGGGGGATGGGTTTTAAAACTTTGCTATCAGCATCCAAAAAATTTACACCTAAAGCATTCAGAATTCCGCAGCCACCGTCAACCGTTGCCGAGCCGCCCATGGCCAAAATAATTTTGTTAACGCCTCTGTCCAGCGCTATCTTCATCATTTGCCCGGTGCCGAAAGACGAAGCTTGCATGGGTGCCAACTCATCGGCCTTTAACAAACGTAATCCCGATGCATTGGCCATTTCAACTACCGCGGTTCTGCCGCCATCAATCAAACCAAAAGTGGAGTTAATTGGCCGACCAAGCGGGTCGTTTAGCTCAACATCTACCCAAACGCCATTGCACTTTTTAATGATAAGTTCTGCGGTACCATCACCACCATCTGCTATAGGAAAACACTCCATAGTGCAATCAAGGGGACTGTTTTGCAAGCCTTGTTGTATAGCTTGCGCCACCTCCGTCGCGGTAGCACTATTTTTAAAAGCATTGGGGGCGATGAGGATATGCATAATTACTTACCGGCCACGGCATTTTTGGCAACCTCCACATCAGCAGCTACCTGCGGCGTAAGCTTGGCCCAATGGAACTTCTCATTATAATTTTGCTTCCAGGTTTTGCCGCCGTCTTCCATTAGGTGCGTTAGTGGCATATCATTGTAAATAGGGCGCGTAATGGCTGCCACATTTTTCCAGTAAGCAAGGGCCTTTTCTAAGTGGGCAATTGCTTTCTGCTTGTTATCCTCACCGCCTTTGGTACGGTACAATTGCAATGCAACTCCGCCCCGCATTCGCTCTGCCATGTTAAGGCCCATATTGGCCCAGGTTTTAATATCTGCGACTTCAAACATTAAAGCCGTGTTGGTGCTTGTGTTGATATTCTCAATCAATGCCAATGCTCTTTTGCAATCCATTTCTAACGAATCGGCGATCATTAAGGGAGTAACTAGCTTTTTATCAACCTGTTTGCCGCTGTTTATGGCCTTAACATAATCAGCAATAGATATGGCAGCAGTAGAATCAAGCACCGCCCGTTTTATCTGGTTGTCCACATCAATATAGCGCATATCCTTGTTTCGGCCGAACTGACCCATCATACCTTCGCCATAAAGCGTAAGGTCATAGGTGGAATCAAAAAACTTGCCCGTTGCCAGTAATGTTTTTCCTGCCAATGAAGAGGCCTCTAACAGAGTTTTACCAGCCGCTCCGTATCTGCGTACAAACTCATCGCTAAATACTTTATCGGGCGTATTAGGATCATACAACAATCTGCCCCACATTTTATAATACAGCCACTGGCGTTGAAAAGCGTATTTCCAGTTTACCTTGATGGATGGATTGGTAAAATAATCCTTTGCGGGTATATAACTTTCTGATCCTATAAAATAACCACCCGTGTAGGGCTGACTATTGGCTTTAACATGCTCACGTATAAATTGCGGCACACCCCAGCGCAGGCAAAAAACGTCTTCATTACGAGTGGTCCAGGTAACTTTAAATTTGGCGGGTGGCTTAAAATAGGTATCGTACAGTTTACCACCGTGTACCTTTATCAATTTTGTGGTAGAGAACGGATGCGACCAGTTATACTTCAAATCCGCCCAGATAGGTCCTTTAATAAAAGGCATATCATTCTGTTCCTCAATGGTTTTACGGGTCATAACTTCTGTTTGAATTGAAGTCACACCCAAGGATCCTGTGGTACTTGAGAACGGTATGCGGTGGATCAGCTTTACCGGTCTACCGGCATCGCGCATACCGGCAATATAGGTTTCGGTCATCCAGTCCTCGCGCTGTTCCGGCGTCATGCCGCCCATGCCTTCGCCTAAGGTAAAGCCTATGCCGTCCAGATCAGGATATTCCCGCAGAACCTGTGTAACACATTCACGGGTATATTTTTTTACGATGGCAGAAGTATCGCCATCCACAAAAAAATCATGCTCCAGATTAGGCTTTTTAACCGGATAGTTCTTTGCAAACTCGGGACTAAAGAAAATATTGAACGGCACCAAATAGGTATCAATTCCCCGCTCTTTAGCCATCTTGAAGATCCCCTTAAAAAGCGTTTCCCATTCTTTTAGTTCTTTATCATTTAAAGGCGTTGCCAATGGATAATTTTTTGGCCGGATCATATAAGTGAATGGATGCAGATTCCATAAGCTCAAAGCGTTCAACCGGTTGTCGGCCATCATATCCAAAAAAGCTTCCCAATATTTTATATCGCGACAGGTTTCGTAATGCTGATCAAGCGATAAATGATGTCTGTAAGTATCCCATGGCATATCAAACTTAACCGCCCTAAGCTGCATTTGGGGTGTGCCTTTACTTGCTTTTATTGCCTGAAGTTTAACCCCGTTAGCCAGATCCTCTGCAACCGATAACGCTCCATACACAACACCCGTTCCATCGCCACCGGCAATGCTTATAGTT
>CBFGNU010000373.1:0-3110 GCA_965650195.1 uncultured Mucilaginibacter sp.
CCAGGTCGCTGTATCTATTATGTTTATCCAGCCAAAAGCTTATTTTATTTTCCTTAAAGTTTTCCTCCAAAATGCCGCCATCTTTCCAAATTACCGTGCTTCCCGGTACAACAAACCTATGATCCATATTTTCATTCAGGTCTGAATAACCAACCCCATATCTGAACATTTTGAGCTGGAAAAAAGGGTAATAACCGCCGTGTTTTATCCATTGACCTTTAAAAACATACTTTCTGTTAAAATATATGCCATCAATATTTGGGTACTCTTCTACATTAAAGTTTTGAAGCTTCTGTTTCAAACCGTCAGTAACCATTTGATCGGCATCAAGACAAATAACCCAGGGAGTTTGTATAGTAAAGGTTTTGAGCGCCTGATGCCATTGTTGTGGGTGGTTAATAAATTGATGCTGCGCTGTTTGAGCGCCATATCGTTCGGCTATTGCAAGTGTGCCGTCTGTACTGCCGGAATCCAGAATAAAAACAGGCGCGTTTAAACCAGCAACGGATTGGAGCAAACGCTGCAAATGCATTTCTTCATTATAAGTTAAAATGATAAATGAAAAAGAGGCGTTCAATATATTAAACTTTAGTATCCGAAAGTAAGCTTTCCATTGCTTATATCAATTTGTTAAGATGATTTTTCGATACATCGCTTCGTACCGATCCAATAAAACCTCATCACTAAAATGAGACCGTATTAAAGTCGGCGCATTTTTTTGTATCGTATCGCGTTTGGTTTTGTCTTCGATAGCCGCTTCTATCGTATTTTTTAATGATATTTCATCCAGATCAAATGTCCAGCCCAGGTTTTCCCTGCTAACATAGTCCGCCAGACCCACATATTTACTCAACAGCACAGGCGTGCCCATGCTAAGGCTTTCTATAACTACATTGCCAAAGTTTTCATTATGCGATGGCAGTATAAAAAGGTCATGCTGCTGATAGATCTCAAACTTGTCTGCCTGTCTGAAACCGAGCCAGAAAATGTTTTGATCAATTTTTTTTGTTATCGCAATTTGTTTTAAACGTTCTATGTATTCCTCGTCCCCATTACCCGCAATACTAAGCGTCCATGGAATGCTTACTAAAGCAAGTGCGTTTATCAATATGTTTAAACCTTTCTTTTCATCAATGCGCGACAGGAAAAGTAATTTAATATAATCAGTGCTAATACTTTTGGTTGTCGGGTTAAAAGAGGGTAAATTGATAAAGTTGCCGATATTGAAAATTTGTTTAGGTTTTATAAGGTCGGTCAGCTCTTGCAGTTCACTTTCTGATGTGGTGTGTATAGCGCACTTTCTTAGTTGGCTCTTCCCAATTGTTTGATGAAATAATTGTTTAATAAAGCCACTTTTATGTGCAAAAGAGTATTTACTAAGTGTTCCGCGCGGCGACACGACAACCTTAACACCTTTTGCCAGTGCTATGATGCAGGAAAGCACAGATACCAAATTCCACCAGGTATGAATATGTACAACATCAAACGATGTAGCATTTTTGCGAAGCGTAGATAATAGTTTGGGCGAGAAATGGGTGTGGCCTTTAACTATACGCGTAAAGTAGATAACGTTTACGCTATCAACTACTACAGCACTATTGGCTGTAACCGGTAATTCTTCAGTTCCGTTAGCGGTAGTAGTATAAACACAAACCTCGTGTCCTGCTTTAACCAGTTGCTCAGATAACGCAGATACCGACATTGTGGGCCCGCCATATATGTAGGCCGGTTTATAAGAAGCGTTTATCTGCAAAATTTTCAAATTTGCTTTACTATTTTAAGGGAACGGAATAATTTAAATAAAATCAGCATAGTTATGTAGCTCCAGAAAACCGAATTGATAAGAAATTCAAAACTTAAACCCCGCCATAGTATCTGAAACATACCCGAAAAAATGAGTGCGGTTCCTAATATATAACCCCCAAAAAGTTTTTCAGCGTTTTGGGATATTACCTGGCAAACTGCTCCATAAATAAAAAGGAAAAAAAATACTCCTAAGGTACCAAATGATAAATAAGCATCTACTATAAATGCCGGCTTAGCAGAAACCGACGAGCCACGATAAACTACGTTGGCGTTATATACCCGCTCCATAACCAACTGTTCTGTAACTGGTTTTCCCGGCCAGATAACGCGGGGAATTAACACAATGGCAGATTGTTCTAATAACTTAAATCCGTAAAAAGGTACTTGTTCAGGAGTGGATTTTAAAAAGTCGGTGAACATATCTATTTCACTGAGGCGGTAAACGTAAAAGGCCCAGTTGCTGTTATCTGTGCCATTGTCACCGTTGAGTGCAGCATCTAAAGCGAGGTGCGTGGCTTCATCGGTAGAGGTATCGCCACTCCATGAATTTTCACGAAAAACACGGTTGTAGGTAGGTAACAATAGAAATACCGCGAACAAAACCGGCACCAGGGTAAAAGTTACTACCCGCTTGTAATTAGGATACAGAAAAATGCCTAATATTAATATACTTAAAATGATAGGTTCTTTAAAACCCGAAATAAGAGCCTGATAAAAATTGAAAAAATATAGTATAGCGCATACCCACGTGTTGGCTGCTTTCCGTTGCGGTATGGCAAAAGCCAGTGCCATGGTACATGCAATAAAGCTTAATGAACGGAGTTGATTATAAAACTGCGCCAAACCGTTTATCATTAAAAGTATGGTTGATACGCATAAGCTGGTAATGGCAACTATAAAAAGGAGGTTGGTAATTTTCCCTTTCTCAACGTAGTATTTGTGTTGAATGGGATATCTCATAAATAACAAAATACCTGTTACGTAAGCTGCGTGGCCTAAACAATAATAGCGTTGGCATTGTGCTGTTAACGCTAGTTGCCGCTGGTCGACCAGGAAAAAACTGCCCGGCGCTATAAAATTATTATAACCTAATACGTTTAAAAAATAGAAGATGGAAGTGGTACACATGTACCCTGCAAAAATTATATGCACCAAAAAAAGCGGACGCATCAATTGTTCTGCAATACTTCTATCATTTGGTAAGTCTCTTAGTTTTCCGCTGAGTGTGATATAAAAGATAAAAAATGAGCCCAACCACGCTATAGAATAGGATAGTATGGGCGAAAAATCCAGCATAATTGAAA
>CBFGNU010000374.1:0-3106 GCA_965650195.1 uncultured Mucilaginibacter sp.
CCGATAAAAAATGCAAAAAGGTTGTTAAGGAAGCGCTTAAAATATCGCCTAACGCATACGTTACTATAGTTGGATGCTATGCTCAACTCAAACCAAAAGAAATTGCCGAGATACCGGGCGTTGATATGGTTTTGGGTGCCGCAGAAAAATTTCAGATAGTTGATCATATTACTGATCTGACAAAAAAAGAAAAGACCCTGGTGCTTAACCAGCCTGTTTCTGAAGCAAATGAATTCGTCTCTGCTTTTTCTATTGGCGACCGTACCCGTACTTTTTTGAAAGTGCAGGATGGCTGCGACTATTCTTGCACCTTTTGTACAATACCATTAGCACGCGGTGCCAGCCGCAGCGACACCATTGAAAGTGTATTGCAACAGGCTGAAAAAATTGCCGCTTCAGGTGTTCGCGAGATAGTGCTGACCGGTGTAAACCTTGGCGATTTTGGTATTATAAACGGCCAGCGCGAAAATAAATTCTTCGACCTAGTGCAAGCGCTGGATGAAGTAAAAGGCATTGACCGTATCCGCATCTCATCAATTGAGCCTAATTTGCTTACCGACGAAATAATTGAGTTTGTAGCCACATCGAAAAAATTTGTGCCGCACTTTCATATACCATTGCAGTCGGGATCTAATAAAATTTTGAGCCTTATGCGCCGCAGGTACAAACGTGAATTATATGTGAATAGGGTAAATAAAATAAAGCAAGTGATGCCTGATTGCTGCATAGGTGTTGACGTTATTGTAGGCTTTCCCGGCGAAACACGCGAGGATTTTGTTGATACCTATAATTTCCTTAATGATCTTGATATCTCGTATCTACACGTATTCACTTATTCGGAGCGCGAGAATACGCTTGCTGCCGAGATGAAAGGCGTTGTTCCCGGTTCGACCCGCGCTGACAGGAGCAAGATGCTACATATTCTTTCTGACAAAAAACGCCGGGCGTTTTACGAGAGCCAATTAGGTAAAACTGCCGAAGTTTTATTTGAGGGCGACGTTAAGGAGGGCTTTATGCATGGCTTCACCCGCAACTATGTAAAGGTTAAAACCAAGTTTGATCCGGTGCTTGTTAACGAATTAAAAACCATACAATTAACACAAATTTCACCGGACGGTGATGTTGAAATAACCGAAAGCGAAGAAATTTTAGTGCATTAAGCCTATATTCGCTTTAAATATAAGTCTATGTTCCCAAGCCTGAGTTCGCTTATTGAATACCTTTTTGGTTGGAATATCGTCCTGCCTATACAAACATTTGGCTTCTTTGTGGCCCTGGCTTTTTTAGCTGCTTATCAGGCCTTTTTGTCAGAATTTAAACGAAAAGAAAAGCTGGGTTACATCCACACTTTCGAAAAAGAAGTAACAATCGGGGCGCCTGTATCTCCGCTTGAACTGGCTGGTAATGCGGTATTCGGTTTTATATTCGGCTTTAAGGTAGTTGATATGATATTGAACTACCGTGCTTTTGTTGATGATACTCAAGGTTTCATCATATCGGGACGAGGTAACTGGCTTGGCGGCATTGCAGCCGCTGCAATATTTGTTTATTGGGCCTATGCCGAAAATAAAAAACAGATTTTAGCTAAACCGGTAACCAAGAAGGTTAAAGCTCACCCTTACGAATTAATGGGCTCGCTTCTGCTTTGGGCAGCTGTTTTTGGTTTTGCCGGAGCAAAACTTTTTAATGCTTTAGAGAACTGGGGTGATTTTATGAAAGACCCTGTCGGCATGTTGATAGGGTTTGAGGGGCTTACTTTTTACGGTGGCTTAATATGCGGAGGCGCTGCGGTACTGTATGTTGCTAACAAACATGGTATACAGTGGCGTAACATGTTGGATATTGGCGGGCCGGGTATGATGCTAGCTTATGCGGTTGGTCGCATTGGTTGCCAAATGGCAGGAGATGGTGACTGGGGCATCCCAAACACTAATCCTAAACCAAGCTGGCTAAGTTGGGCCCCTGATTGGATGTGGGCATTTAAATATCCTCACAACGTAAGCCATATGGATTATGACAACCCAATTCCGGGTTGTGTTGGCAAATTTTGTAACGAGCTAAAGCTGCCTGCATACCCTACACCATTTTATGAGTGTGTAGTATGCTTAATTTTGTTCGCTTTTTTATGGAGCATACGTCATCGCATAAAATTGCCGGGTGTTATGTTTGGTATCTACTTAATATTAAATGGCGTTGAACGCTTTTTAATAGAAAAGATACGCGTAAATACAAAATACCACTTGTTCGGTATACCATTTACCCAAGCCGAGTTAATATCCCTTTGCTTAATTATAGCAGGCATCGCTCTGATCGTAACGGCAAAAAAACAGAAAACATCACCCGCGGTTAAGCATGGCTAATGTAATTATAGCACATAAATTACTGAAGAACCAGGTGGTAAGGTTTATACTATCTGCCGGGGCTGGTTTTTTGGTAGATATCTGTGCATTCTATCTGTTATACCATAATTTTTTTGAAAGGCCCGTTTATACCTTTTGGGGTTATGGGTTTGATAACTATAAGTTATCATTAGGCGTTTCATTTTTTATGGGCGTGATGGTTAATTTTTTAATTACACGGTATTTTGTGTTTAATGAATCGGCATCTACGCCTGTAAAACAGTTTATACGTTTTTCAGCCGTGGCTATAATTGGTTTTTTTGCCAACCTTGCCCTGCTAGATTTTTTTGTACAAACCGTTGAAATGTATCCCCCTGTCGCGCGTATTACAGCGGCATTAAGCTTGTTCTTCGCAAGCTTTTTTGTACATAAGGTTTTCTCATTTAGTTTATCACTACGTCACCATGCATCTGGAAGAAATAACAGCGAAAGTAATTGAGGTTTCTAAAAAGGCCGGAGCATTTATACGGCAAGAACGCATAAGTTTCGCTGCTGATAAAATAGAATATAAAGGTCTGAATGACCTGGTATCCTACGTAGATAAAACCGCCGAAGAGATCATTGTAAAAGGCCTGGAAAGTATACTACCCGAAGCGGGTTTTATAACAGAAGAGCAGACAACCACGAGATTGGGCGAGCGTTATAACTGGATAATTGATCCGCTGGATGGTACTACCAACTTTATTCACGGCTTGCCTGTATTTTCT
>CBFGNU010000375.1:0-3047 GCA_965650195.1 uncultured Mucilaginibacter sp.
CGCACATTATCTTTAGCTAAAGCAACACCATCCTTTGATTCGGGTAATACAGTAAGCAAGTCATTCATGCCTTTTATAGCTTCGTTTAACTTATCAGCCTGTGTGCCTATATAAGCTACAAATATATCGCGATTTTCTTTTTTACTCGGAGTTGCGTATTGAGCAGAGGTGGAGTATGCCAGCGCTTTAGATTCGCGTAGATCTTGCAATACTATAGAACTAAAACCGCCGGTGCCAAAGTAATTATTAAACACTTCAATATTCGGCGCTAATGCAGAGTTATACTTTTCACCATTATGTATCCAGTATATTTCGGCCTGTACCATATCGTAGTTAGCAAAAAGAACCTGGTTGCCGGTATTGGTAACCTGCGTAAATTTAACAGCCTGTGGATAAGGGGTGAATGTGGCCGGTATTTTATGCAGTGCAGCTACTTCGGCACCTGCCTCGGCCGCAGTTTTCGGGCCGTAATAAAGCATAACGTGATTGTAATTACTTAATTCATGCAGTAATTTGATAAGATCTTCAGATTTAACAGCGTCAAGCTCCTCGTTGCTAAGCCCATAATTATACGGATTGCTGGCCCCGTATTGCGCATAGCTAATTAGCCCCTGCATAATAGATGCCTTATTTAGTTTAGAATTTTCGCGCGAGCGTTTTATCCTCACCTTTAAACTTGCCAGCGCTGCCTCATCGGGCTTACAGTTGCTCAGCAGATCTTCATATAACTTTATGGTGGCCGCAAAATTTTCCTGTAAACCTTTAAAGCTTATTGTACATACTTCATTACCCACGCTTATACCGTAAGTAGAAGCCAGTTTATAAAATGCCTTGCTAAAGTCTTCAGATGTTTTGGCATTTGTGCCCAGGTAATTTAAATATTCAGCAGCAAGTGGTAGTAGTTTATTGTTCCAGGCTCCCATCTCATAACGATAATATAATCGGAAAAGGCTATTGTCGGTATTTTTTACCGCCAGCACATCAAGCTTTCCCGCTTTAGCACGCTGTATATCCTTTTGGTAATCTAACCAAACCGGCTTTATATTGGTTACAGGCATAGCCATTACTTGTTTCAGAAATGGCGATTGCGCTGCTGAATTTACATCAACAGGAGTTATAGTCGGCTTTTCTACCTTAACAATATTCTTGTCTTCGCCCTGGTGTTTGAATACTATAACGTAGTTTTTATCATTAAGATACTTATTGGCAAACGCTATTATTTGAGGCTTTGTAAATGCCGAAAGTTCTTTTACGGTGCCTACAACGTTTTTCCAATCAACGCCCGATGTGAAGTTGTACATCAGGTCTTCTGCCCTTGAAGAATAGTCCTCGTTTTTCTGAATAAGGATCTTCTTTTGATTGTTTACTATAGATTGGATCAGATCGTCAGAGAATTCGCCACTGCGCAACTTGCTTATTTCGCCCACCATAAGGTCGCGCACCTGTTCTAACGACTGACCTTTAACCGGATTGCCGCGTAATAATAATACGCCGTAATCTTTCAAGGTGTAGCTGGAGGCACTCGCGCTAAGTAAATTTTGTTTTTTAATAAGGTTAAGGTCAAATAACCCCGCTTTTCCATTGGTAAGCATTGCCCCGATCAAATCTAACAAACGCGCATCGCGTGTATTGGCTGCCGGAAAACGATAGGCAATTGTAACACTTTCTGCATTTGGGCCATAAACATCAGCCTTAATGGGAGAAGTGATGGGTTGTTCGGGATCAAATTTATAGGGAGGAACGGGTTTGGGCTTAAGATAGTTGAAGGCTACGTCGATCTTTTTAATTACAACATCCGGATTAAAATCACCTGAGAGAATAACGCCCATATTGTTGGGAACGTAATAGTCATAATAATATCTGCGGATGGCAACCAGCGAAGGGTTTTTTAAATGCTCAACTGTACCTATGGTAGTTTGTTTGCCATAATTATTATTTGGAAACAATTCCTTAAATAATGCATCAATAACTTTGCTGCCATCGTCGTCAAGTTGGCGGTTTTTTTCCTCGTAGACAGCTTCCAGCTCTGTATGAAAAATGCGCATTATAGGGTTGCGAAAGCGTTCAGCCTGTACTTTCAGAAACTTATCCATGGCATTGGCCGGGATATCTTCTTCGTAAACAGTTTGTTCAAAAGAGGTGAAGGCGTTGCTTTTCTGTCCGCCCATTGCAGCCATCATTTTATCATATTCGTTCGCTATAGCATATTTGGCAGCTTCGCCTGATGTTTTATCGATCTCTTTATATATTTCTTTACGTTTAGCCTCATCCTTGGTATTGTTATATTGCTCATACAAAGCATCCACCTTGGCCAGCAATGGCTTTTCTTTTTCCCAGTTTAATGATCCAAATTTGTCGGTTCCCTTAAAAAGCATGTGTTCAAGGTAATGGGCCAAACCGGTGTGGTCGGCAGGGTCGGTTTTGCTTCCGGCCTTTACCGCTATATAAGTTTGTATTCGCGGTTGCTTTTTTGTGGGGCTTAATATAACTGTTAACCCGTTTTTTAATGTATAAAACCGCGAGTGCGTAGGGTCGCCGGTAACATATTTGTAATTGTAGCCTGCCGCGCTGGCTTGTTTCCAGGTATTTGTTGTTTGCGCTGTTAAGCTCTGGCTAACAAAAAATAAAAAGCCGACAATGAGAAATCTGTATTTCATGATATTATAGGTTAGTGCAATAAAAGTATCTAAAATTAACATATAAAAAAAAGCCGGCGCAGGTAACGTCGGCTCATTTGTATATTTCTTTAAAAAATATTGTTAGTAGTCAGACTCGCCACTGCTGCGGTCGCGGTAATTACCACCTCCACCACCGCGTTTATCATCGTTCCCGTATTTTTTATAACCACCACTGCTATCATTTCCGCCACGATAATTGCTGTTTCCTCCGCCTCGCTTGTCATCATTCCCATATTTTTTATAGCCACCACCACCGCTGTCATTTCCACCACGGAAACCACGGTTGCCGCCGCCAAAATTGCCCGCCGGTCTTTCTTTTTCGCGCGCCTCGCTAACGGCAATGTTTTTGTCAAGCACCTTTCTTTCGTT
>CBFGNU010000376.1:0-3037 GCA_965650195.1 uncultured Mucilaginibacter sp.
GCATCCATAATGGCGGTGTTTGAAGTTGCGCATGCAGAAACCGGCGCATAATTAACACCCATATAACCATGGCGCAAAGAGATCAACCCTGAAGCCATATTGATTAAAAACTTAGGAATGAGGTAAGGATTAAATCGCGGATGCCCGTCGCCCAAAGCGTACTCGCGCACCTGGGTTTCGTAGGTTTCCATACCACCCTGGGCCGACCCCCATATCACACCAACATCAAATGGGTCCATTGCATTGATATCAAAGCCCGAATCCTTAATGGCCTCGTCTGATGCTATCATGGCATACTGCGTGTAGGCATCAGTTTTTTTAATATCGTGCCTGTCTAAAAAATCGGTAACATTATAATCTTTCAACTCGCAGGCAACCTGCGATCTGAATAACGATGCGTCAAAACGCGTAACCTTGCCAGCACCGCTAACGCCTTTTACGGCGTTATCCCAAAAGGTTTTAACATTATTACCAAGCGGGGTTAGCGCGCCAATGCCGGTTACAACAACTCTTTTTAACATAGTTCTTAAAAAATTTCACAAAGGTATAATTATAATGCAAATGTTGAAGGGGGTAGGTTTGCGGGTTTTTGGATAGCGATGGGTTTTAAACCCATCGCTATGAATATGAACCCGCTGCAGTTGACTCACCCGGACTTTGCAGCGCCCGTCGACCCTCTCTCTTCGCCTTCGGCGGAAAGAGGGTGGAGCAGAGTATTTGTATTTATTTTTTGTTGCCTTATCCTCTTTTCCGTTTAGGAAGTATAGTTTTTAGATTTTCAGACGGCTTTCCATATAGCGATGGATTTCAAACCCATCGCTATGAATGCAAAGGCGCTCCTCAACATAAAACATATAAAATTTCGTTTTAAATTGTTTCCAATTAATTATATTTAAACATGAAGAAGATACTCCTTTCGGCACTGATAATATGCACGTTAAGCTTAGCTGTTTCTACCATTGCACATAGCAATGCCGAAGCGAATGATACAACAGTATCCATAAATTATGAGGACCTACAGGATGGTGATATCATCTTTCAAACCCTAAACTCACCATTAAGCCAGGCCATACAATTAGCTACAAAATCAAAATACTCGCATTGCGGAATGATTTTTAAAGAAAAAGGCACCTGGTATGTATATGAAGCGGTGCAACCTGTACGCTCAACGCCTTTGGATCAATGGATAGCCGAAGGTCAGGGCGGCAAGTATGTTGTAAAACGATTGGCTAATGCGAAGCAGGCGCTGACACCGTCGGCTATAAATAACATGAAACAAGCCGGCAAGCAATTTATAGGTAAGGATTACGATGGAACCTTTGAATGGAGCGACGAACGCATCTACTGTTCGGAACTGGTATGGAAGATCTATAAAGCCGGAGCAGGAATTGAAGTGGGAAAGCTGAAAAAATTGAAAGACTTTGATCTGAGCAGCGAAGCGGTAAAGGCCAAACTTAAGGAGCACTACGGCAATAATATCCCACTGAATGAACCGGTAATTTCGCCGGTCGCTATTTTTGATAGTCCCTTGTTAGTCACCGTAAAATCGAACTAAAAACCTTAGGTATGGCAAAAAATACAAACAAAACCACCGAAAATGAATTAAGCGTAGCTAATTTTTTAAATGGCGTTGCTGATGAGACCAAGCGCAACGACAGTTTTAAAATTGTTGACTTAATTGAAAAGCACACAGGCCTACCCGCAAAAATGTGGGGACCTGCCATTGTTGGCTTTGGCAGCTACCATTATAAATACGAGAGCGGACGGGAAGGGGATGCTCCGTTATTTGGTTTTTCGCCAAGGGCGAATGCTATCGCGCTATATATTTCAACGGGCTTCTCCCAGCGCGAAGAACTGTTAGCTAAATTTGGTAAGCATACCACGGCTAAAGGCTGTGTTTATGTTAAGAAATTGGCTGATGTTGACACAGATGTATTGAAAGCGATGGTTGATGAGTCGATGAAATATATGAGGACGAAGAATGCTTAGCAAGCAAGTTATTATAGTGTGTGTCGGATGTCATCCAACACTTTGTAATGGATAATTTAAATGCGATTTCTATTTCGCATTTGTAACTTTGCCCTGTGCCAGCCAGAAAAACCCAACCCAAGCCACCCAGGAAAGTCCCGGCAAGGAAAAAGAAATCCACCAAGAAAAATTACTCGTGGAAGTTGGCATTGGCCGGCCTGCTCCTCATCCTGCTTTCACCTTTTTATTACGGTTATATCCTGAAGTTTTTTAGCGCTACCTGGCGCTGGATGACCGATATGGGCGAATCGTCTAACTACCGTACTTATGAAAGCTTTGGTATCCGCATCCCGGTTAATTATAAAATTCATGGGATTGATGTGTCATATGCGCAGGGCAAGATCAATTGGCCAAAGGTTAAGGCTATGGAAGAGGACAGCGTGCGCATTAAATTTGCCTTTATAAAAGCAACCGAAGGTTTGCTAACGGTCGACCCTTATTTTAAGCGGAACTGGCGCGAGGCCGCCAAGGCGGGGATTGTTTGCGGCGCTTACCACTTCTTCCGCCCTAAAAAAGATGGCTTATGGCAGGCGCGGTTCTTTTTGCAGAACGTAAAGCTGGAAGCGGGCGACCTGCCTGCCGTAGTGGATATTGAGGTATTGGATGGCATGTCACCGGATAAGATGCGTAAAGAACTGAACGCTTATATTAAAAAGGTGGAGAGCGTAACAGGCGTTAAACCGATCATCTACACAGGCATCAGTTTTTACAAGGATTACCTGGCGGGACATTTTGATGGTTACCCCTTATGGATTGCCCATTATTATCAAGGAGAGTTGAAACTGGCCAATAGTACCAACTGGTGGTTCTGGCAGCATTCGGATAAGGCAACCATTAATGGTATTGGCCATGTGGTGGATTTCAATGCCTTTAAAGGAGATAGTTTGGATTTACGGCGCCTATTGGTAAAATAAGTACAGCTTCGATCTCCGCAGCTTGCGAAGATCGAGGCTGTACCGATAAATTAGCTATTGTAAGCCGCGGCAAATTTAACCGCAAAGTCTTCCAA
>CBFGNU010000377.1:0-3036 GCA_965650195.1 uncultured Mucilaginibacter sp.
CCTCGATCACGGTCGGCGCGACGAACTCGTCGTTCTCGCCGCGCTCGTAGGCCTGCAGCAATGCCTCGATCGGGCCGGTGGTGACATGCTCGCTGCGCGCTTCGACCATCGCGTCCCAGGCGCGACGCAGGCGGTCCCAGCGCAACACAATAGCAACAGTTTAGCAACACTTTTGCACACCTATGTAAACCTATTTCAGGAATAGATAAACACATTTCCACAATACGCTATTACGTCGTCAAAACAAGATAAACCAACAGTGCTATACCTATCAACGAGATCAGCGCCACAAGCGTTTGGATGAGCCAGGATGAATGGTGATACTCTTCTGCATCTAACTGGCGCTCTGTATGGCGATACTGAATGTAAGCAAACACTATACTGAGTGTACCCAATGCAACCAGAGCAATTCCGATCTCGGCAGAGTAGCCATGAGGTTTACTAAGGTTTTTGCCGAGCGCGGCGGAGATCTGGCGCACAAAGAGCGAAAATTTAACCACCGCGAAGCCAAAAGCTATAACACCAATGCCTGTGCGCACCCAGGCCAGCATGGTGCGTTCATTAGCCAAATGATCATTTACGTTTTGCCGCTTTATCAGTTTGCCCGTCTCTTTACTGTTCTCCATATCCAATCAAATTACAAGCATATATACAGATTTGAAACTGTAAAAAAAAGCTGAGCCGGCAGGCGTTCTTAAAACTTATTTAAAAATATTCTCAAATAAATTTGGAAGTACGACGAAAATCGTATAACATTGTACGACGAAAATCGTAGTTTAGATTATGGAGCAGCAAAAACCAACCGAGGCCGAAATGGAAGTATTGCTAATACTATGGCAGCTTGGGCAATGTACCGTTAGGCAAGTGCATGATGAATTAGCAAAAAATAAAGACGCTGGCTATACTACCACCTTAAAAATTATGCAAAACATGTTCGAGAAAGGGCTGATAGAACGTGATGACAGCGCCCGCAGTCATTTATATAAAGCGGTTTTTTCACAGGAGCAGGCACAGCATACCGCCCTGGATAAAATAATAAATACGGTTTTTAAAGGCTCAACTACTGATCTGATAGTGCAGGCCCTTGGTCAGCATCGCGCGTCAAAAGATGAGATCAATTTTTTAAAGAATTACCTGGAACAGTTTAAATCTGAAAAATAGATGATGCAATTGCTAATGGATAATATGGGGCAGGTTGTAGGTATAACGCTTATCCACTCGTTATGGCAGGGGCTGCTCATTTATTTGGCCTTGCGTATACTGTTTTTGTGTTTCCCTGCGCTTTCTGCCGAAAAAAAGTACCTCTTTTCACTATCCGCTTTATTTAGCATAGCAATTGTTTTTGTTTACACCTTTATTGCTGAAGTTGATAAATTTGATTGGCAGCCGTCTATTTCTGCAGATTATGTGCCTGTTTCCAAACCGATTGACATAACTCATCAAACAGCATACACAGGGTATGCCGACTTAGTCAAGGTCGATTTAGATACTTCAAACACATCGTTCAATAGTATATTCAAAGCATCGTTACCTTATATAACCTGGTTCTATCTTATTGGTCTTTTTGTCAATATAAGTATGATAGGCATTGCCTGGAACCGGATACAGGTCATCAAAAAAAACCTTTGGGACGCGCAATATCTACAAGCTAAAGTAGATGCCTTTTTAGTGCAATTTAAAATAGACGCAAAGGTGCGCGTTAGTTTTAGCGGGTTAATAGATGTGCCGTGTGTAGTAGGTTATTTAAAACCGATAATACTATTACCTGTAACCTTAACCACACTTTTATCAGCCGAAGAGGTGGAGTCAATATTACTGCATGAACTTTCGCACATTAAAAATAACGATTATGTGCTGAACCTGATACAGCAGATGGTAAGCGTTTTGTTGTTTTTCAATCCGTTTGCGCAGCTAATTGGCCGGTTGGTATCAACAGAACGTGAAAACCGTTGTGATGACTGGGTGGTAAGCAAAACAGGTAAGCCGCTTATATATGCCAGCGCGCTGGTTAAGTTAGAGGAAACCAGGTATGAAGAACTTAGGCTTGTATTGGCAGCAAGCGGTAAAAAGCATTTTTTAAGAACGAGGATAGAGCGCATTTTAAACAACCATCAATCTGCCAGGCATATCAGGCATTGGTTATTGCTGGTGCTTTTTATCTGTAGTATGGCGTTTTGGTTTTCATTTAAAACGGCTTCTAAAACAGAATTTAACTTATTGGGCAAAATATCGGGCGACGTAGAAAGCGTAAGCCTGGCGTATACTAATGAGCAAGGGAAAGCGCTTACGGAGAAGTGTATAGTTAAAGATGGAGCGTTTTATTTTAACGGACATATCAGTGGGTCGCGGTTGGTTTTTCTTAGTGCCTTTAACTATAAAAACAAGCGGGTCGATGCAAGTTTTTTCATTGGTCCGGGTGCGGTTACAGTAACCGGAGATTACAATGACCTGGAGCATGTAACCGTACGGGGTTCTGCTGCGCAGGAGGATTATCGGGATTATCAATTACAAGAAGCTTCATTAAACCGAAATGCAGCCTCACTTATTGCGCAATGGAAGGGGCTTAGAAAAGAAGCGCGACAAGCTATAAAACAGCATAAAAGTGAAAAAGAGATTTCTTTGATCGAACACCAATTGGAAATAATTTCAGATCAGATAGACCCTTATCGTGGCAAAAAGGAAGACAATGCACGTAATTATATAAGCAGGCACCCTTACTCCTACGTAAGTGCGCTGCAGCTGATTGTGTATGCCAAGGGCTGGCCAATTGACACTGTAAAAAGCATGTTTAGTAAGTTCGATCCTGAGATAAAAAGTAGTTCTTACGGCAAAGCCATCAGCCGGATAATACTTGAAATGGACGGCAATGCGCCGGGAACAATGGCCGCCGATTTTAAAGCTCAGGAGAATGATGGAAAGCAGATACGTTTAAGCGACTTTAAAGGTAAAGTGGTACTGCTCAATTTTTGGACAAGCGTACAACCGCAATTAGATAATACACCTAACCTTATCACATTATATAAAAAATATCACCTG
>CBFGNU010000378.1:0-3016 GCA_965650195.1 uncultured Mucilaginibacter sp.
TTTGACCAATGCGTTTTGTTATTTTTAAAATTTCTGATGATGCCTTTAGCGTAATTGCCGGTGTAAAAGTTTTCATCACCGATCTGACTATGGGTTTGCATCCACTGTTGCAAGGGGAATGAAAAGCCCATTTTTGGTCTGTCCCACACAGCCCGGGGCAAAACATTTTCGAAACTTTCTATCAGTATTTTTTTTGGCTGGGCCTTATTAAACAGTAGAGATGGTGAGATGCTATGTACAACTCTCTGGAAATCTTCATCTAAAAAAGGAACTCTTACCTCTAACCCGTGGCTCATGCTCATCACGTCGGTATCGCGCAGCAACTGGTTCTGCATGTATATGTTGCTTTCAAGCCACGATGCCAGCTCTTCGTTCCGAAGGCTTTTTTCTAAACCGATATTTAGCCCAAAAAGTTCGTGGTTAACTTGTTCTTCATCGCAATCGAGCAGTTTGGCAATGTCTGCAGACGTAAAAATAGCCCTCATTGCTAAATATAAAGCAAGCGGACCGGGGTTGGCTAAATAGGATATTTTCTTATATCGATCGCTCAATATACCGCCCGCGGCTTTAAATAAAAACGGCTGTAACTTTTGCAGTGCCTGAATAAGCCCCACTCTTTTAAATGACGGATAGCCCCCAAAAAGTTCGTCGGCACCCAAACCGGAGAGAACAGCTTTTAATCCATCCTGATTGGCGTACTTGCTAATAAACCACGTGTTAATGCCATCAGTAGTAGGCATATCCATTGCAGTTACAATATCAGGTAAACAACCGTTAAACTCTTGCTGCGTTATAAGGTGCGAGAAATTTTGTCCTGATATTTCTTTCGTCACTATTTCCTGAAAAGCGTGCTCATCATAAGCCTTTTCATTAAAGAAAATAGAGATCGTTTTTAGCTGGTCATGTTTTTCTTTAGCGGCAAGCAGCGTAAGCAAACTGGAGTCTATACCTCCGCTTAAAAACACCCCAATCGGTGCATCTGCAATCAACTGCCGTTTTACCGCTACCCTTAAAGCGTTTGCAATAGCCGCATGCGCCTCGTTAATGCCTGTTATTTTTACTGCTGATGGGGACTTACGATAGGATTGAATAGTAAAGCTTTGTTTACCGTTGTCCCAGCATAACATATTTCCTTTTCGTAGGGATAATACACCTTTTAATGTAGTATCTGGCTCGGGTACGTGCCCGAATGCCAAAAACCTGATGCGCCATGACGGATCGTCTACCGTAGCAATACCGGCAGCTTTAAAGGCCCGCACTTCCGAAGCAAAACTAAGTTCGCCTTTGTTTATGTGATAATATAAGGGCTTAACCCCCATACTATCGCGCACCAGGTAGGTCAAGTTTTTCCTGATATCAAATAAAGCAAAAGCGAAAATTCCGCGCAGCTTATCAAATGCGGCAACGTCCCAGTGCAAATAGGCTTGTATAATAACCTCCGTATCCGTATCCGACTTAAATACGGCACCCATGGCAACTAACTCGGCTTTTAAGGCCGGGTAATTATATATTTCGCCGTTAAATGTGATCCACGCCCTTGTATCCGCATCAGCCATGGGCTGATGTCCGTTATTGCTCAGATCGATTATTGAAAGCCTGCGATGACCGAATAACAATCCGCTTTCGGCCACAAATATGCCTTCATCGTCAGGGCCACCGTGCTGCAATGCACTGCACATAGCTTTCACCTTTTGCAGGCCATCAGCCTCATTCAAATTTTTATTAACTACTCCCGCTATCCTACACATAGTTGTGGTTTATACACAGCTTCGCCCCGTAAGTCACATTTGTAAAATTTAACTTATTAATTATCAATACTTTATTAAGTACACATAAAAGATAAAATAGCTTTAATATAACTGTTTTATCTTTTATAATCTATCTATCAATTCTGCCGCAACATTAACAATAATAGAGCAGCCCAGATTTTCAAGCCGTAGCGCCAATTGCTTTTGCGACCGGTATGACAAAATTTCGCCCGTTAACCCTTTCAACGCGCCTGCCTTAATTACAACTTTTTCTCCCGCTTGCAGGTCTTCCTGGGTAATTTCTAACTCAAATGAGCTAGCCAGTAAAAGTTTAAGGTCATTGATCTGTCGATCGGGCATGCTGGCTATTTTGTCTGAAAAATAAATGAACCGCGAAATACCCTTCGTCATCAATACCTCCGTTTTTTCGTGCTCATTAATATTAACAAAAAGGTACGATTTGATCAAAGGCTCTTCTACCCATTTTTTTCTGTCGCTCCATTGTTTTTGCTGGCGATGCAAGGGCAGGTAGGCCTGTAAGCCCTTATTGATCAATGCCTGATAAGCTTTCTTTTCAGCACGCGGCATTGTACATACCGGATACCACTTGCGCACACCTGTGTTTAATGGTTGGATCATTTGGCAGCAGCTTAGTTTGATTTAAACCAGCTTCCTATTTTCCACCATCGCTTTTTATCCTCATCGTCAACATAATATCCCTGACTTTCATATCCGGAATAATCGGAATAATAATAGTAGCGACTGTTGTAACCTTCGCCGGTGAATTTTGTGGTATAATACCTGGAGTGCAAAATATCTTCTTTAAAGGCATTAAGCACTATAACAGTATTATCTAAATGATACTCGCTGGCTATTTTTTGAGGTATTGTTGCAGCGTAATATTTTGATTTGCCTGAACGTATCACAAAAACATTAATGTCGCTCAATCTTATCAACGGTATAGCATCAGAAACCAGGCCCACGGGGGCGGTATCAATTAGAATTATGTCATACCTGTTACGTAATTCATCTACCAATTCTGCCATTTTTTTGGTGTGCAATAGTTCAGATGGATTGGGCGGAACAGGGCCTGATGATATAAAATCCATATTCTCCTGCTCGGTAGGCGTTATAATATCATCAAGCGTTTTTTGATTAATCAGATAATTGCTCAAACCTACTTCGTTTGTCATATTGAAAGTCTTGTGCAGTTTTGAGCGTCTCAGATCCGCCGCAATAATCACCACTTTTTTATCAATAAGGGCCAG
>CBFGNU010000379.1:0-3002 GCA_965650195.1 uncultured Mucilaginibacter sp.
GCAGGTGTTTATTACATATACGTTGGGCGTATCGGTAAAATCAACCGTATCAAAGCCCGCCTGATTGAAAAGACGGCCAATGGTTGATGTCTCTGAATAATTGAGTTTACACCCTAGCGTATAAAAAGCAACTTTCTTGTTCATTTTCAATCTGCAAAGATAGCTTTTTATAGTCAAAGATTGAAAAAGGAAGGTCTGGCGTTTATCATTCGCCCCAACGATAGCTCTCGTTCTGCAAACCTGCCAGATCTATAACTCTGTCTACTACTGTTGCTGCAACTTCGGCAATTGTTTGTGGTTTGCTATAGAACGATGGCATGGCCGGGCAGATAATGCCGCCTGCTTCTGTAACGGTAACCATGTTTTTTAGGTGGATGAGATTTAATGGCGTATCGCGGGCAACCAATATCAGTTTTCTTCGTTCTTTAAGTATCACATCAGCAGCACGGACTATCAGGTCGTCTGATGTTCCGGCGGCTATGCGGCCTAGTGTACCCATAGAGCAAGGGATGATGATCATCGTATCAAACTTTGCCGAGCCCGATGCGAATGGTGCTATAAAATCATTTTTAGCATAAAATTTATACGGCAGGTTTTCATAGCTATCGTTATCCAACTCAAAGCGCCAAACCTGCTTGGCGTTGTCGCTCATTACAACAGCAACCTCTTGCAACTGATCACCTAACTGCGCAAGCTTTTTAAAAAGCAGATCAGCATAAACAGACCCACTTGCACCTGTAACAGCAACAACAAGCTTTTTTTTCATAACCGGTAAAGAATATGGAGGCAAAGATGGTGAAAGTTAGGGGCATAAAAAAGGGTCGAATAACTAGTACCCGACCCTACATCTACCTATGAAAAACATGCCCTTTAGAAGGGCACTACAAATATAATAAGAGTTTTGTTTAATTTTTAATAATTATTTAAAATTAATTTAACGCTCTGATAGGTTTTTATCTATAAGTGTCTGTATAATACCGTCAACCATACCAACGCTTGGTACGTAAATATGCTTTATACCTCCCCATTTCATCACTGCTAAATATATCTCGCTTGCAGGGATAATTACGTCTGCCCTATCTTGATTAAGGCCCAAAACATTGATACGATCCTTAAGGGAAAACGACTCCAAATAGTTATACAAGGATTTCAACTTGGCAAAGCTTAGCGGCTGTTTGTCTTTCTCGTCAGACAACCGATAAAGCTTATTAATATTACCACCGGTGCCTATGCCTGAAATTGATTTGTGATGGCGGGTATGTTCGCGTAAAAACTCCCGCATGTCATTCCAGGTCTCTTCTGTGTCCTGGTTGTCTAATATCCGGATAGTACCGATATTAAACGACTGTGAAGCAACCAATGTACCTGCAGAAAATAGCGACAGCTCTGTACTGCCACCACCAACATCAATATAAAGGTAGTTTTTAGTTTTGTCAATTTCTTGCTCAGCATGACTGGCGTATATTATTTTAGCTTCCACCTCGCCATGGATTATTTCAAGGTCTATATTCGCTTCTTCTTTAATGCGTTTAACAACCTCGGCTCCGTTCTTTGCCTCGCGCATTGCAGACGTAGCGCAGGCACGATAGTCTACAACTTTATAAACGTCCATCAGACTGCGGAACGCGTGCATGGTTTTAACAAGGTCATCGGCTTTCTTATCAGACAGGTGCTTATTTAAAAAAGCATCGTCTCCCAAACGCAGGGGCACACGGATAAGCGTGGTCTTTTTAAACGAAACAGACCCGTTGTTTTCAATAATGTCTGCAATAAGTAATCTTACTGCGTTTGAACCTATGTCAATTCCTGCGTATCTCAACTTGCTGTGTTTTTAAGTTTCAAATAATTGTAGATGTCTATCTGCGCCCGGCATGGAATCTCCGATCGGGTTTTATGGTATTTATTACTGTTGTGGCTGTTAATTTCGCGTGCTTTGGTATTATCGGCCAATTGAATATCAATTATATCGCGTATCTCTTTTTTAATAGCCTTATCATATATCGGAAAACCCACTTCCACCCTACTGTCAATATTTCTACTCATAAAATCAGCCGATGTAAGGTAGATAAGCTCATCTCCCCCATTGCAGAAAATATGTACGCGCGCATGTTCCAGATATTTATCAACAATGCTTACCACCTCAATGTTCTCGCTGTAGCCTTTTACGCCCGGCACTAAACAACACATGCCACGCACAATCATTTTGATTTTTACCCCAGCGTTACTTGCCTGATACAGTTTGGTTATTAACTGTTCATCAGCGAGGCTATTCATTTTCAATACCATGTACGCAGGCTTTTTAGCCTTGGCGTGTTTTATCTCATTATCTATAAGCTTATGGATAGCTGGTCTTGAATCAATTGGCGATACGATTAAATGTTTTAAACCCTTTGGCAAAACGCCTTTATTAAGGGCTTTAAAAACATTAGCCATATCCGCAGTTATTTTTTTGTTGGCAGTAAGCAGGGTATGATCAGCATAAATGCGGGCAGTTTTTTCATTATAGTTACCGGTTGAAAGGCAGCCGTAATACACGGTCTTATCCTTTTCCGCGCGGCTTACTAAACATATTTTTGAATGCACTTTATAACCATCAATGCCGTAAATAACGTTAACACCTTCTTCCTCAAGTTTGCGACTCCACCCAATATTATTTTGTTCATCAAAACGAGCCCGCAGTTCAACCAGACAGTTTACCTTTTTACCGTTTTTTGCCGCGTTGATCAACGCGTGCATTACCCGTGAGTTTTCGGCAAGGCGATATACCGCAATGCTAATCTCTTTAACCTTAGGATCTATAGCCGCTTCGCGCAAAAAGTGGATAACATAATCATATGTTTGATACGGAGTATTGATCAAGTAATCGCGCTTGGCAATCATAGCTATAAGGCTTCTGTCAAACCCCAAACCATCTACAGGTAACGGCGGATATTTTACATATTCTAATTCGGGCCTGCCTACGTTAGGAAATGCAATAAAGTCTTTAAAATTATGATAACGGT
>CBFGNU010000380.1:0-2991 GCA_965650195.1 uncultured Mucilaginibacter sp.
AATTGACGCCGGGTCGGTGCGGTCGGCAATATCGGCTTGAACTACAACCCTATAATATTTACCAAAGCGGTTAAAGTCCGAAGCTTGAGCGCTGCCAAAATACGCCTGCATAGTTTGCAGCACATCCTTAACGCTAACACCTAACTGGTTGGCCTTATCATCGTCAACTTCTAATTGCAACTGTGGATAATCAGCTTTAAATGTAGTGAAGGCTTGAGCGATAGCCGGCTTGGCCATAAGCTTAGCTATAAAATTGTTAGCCACACCGCTAAATTTATCAAGTTTGCCCCCTGTTTTATCTTGCAATACAACATTTAATGCCTCTACATTACTAAAGCCTGGCACAGTTGGAAAGCTGAAAACAAAGAAACTTCCGGCTGTAATTTCCGCCAGCTTGCCACGCAGAATATTTTGTATCTCGTCTATATTCTTAACCTCTCCCCTTTCATCATACGGTTTAAGCAATACAAAAAATACTGCCGATGATGGGCTGGTTGAGTTGGTTAATAAGTTAAAGCCCGAAATACCCGTAACATAACGCGCAGATGGCATGGCATTAGCCGCATCTTCCGCTTGTTTAACTATAGCAGTTGTACGATGCAGCGAAGCTCCAGACGGCGTATTTACCGATATAGCAATAAAACCTTGGTCTTCTGTAGGGATGAAGCCCGACTTTGTTGTGTTAACCAGATAAACGGTCGCGCCAATTATAAGCACCAAGCCTGCAATGGCTATCCTCTTGTTTTTGATAAGGAATTTTACACCGCCAAGATATCTGTCCGTCATGGCGCTGAAACTGCTGTTAAAACCGGCGTAGAACTTTTCTTTAAAGCCTTTTTTTGGCGCGTTTTCGCCGGTAGTTTTGTGATTGCTTTTCAAAAACAGCGCCGCCAAAGCCGGACTAAGTGTTAACGCGTTTACAGCTGATATGACAATAGCAATAGACATGGTAAAGGCAAACTGCCTATAAAACACCCCGGTTGATCCCGTCATAAATCCGACAGGTAAAAAAACCGCTGCCATTACCAATGTAATGGATATGATTGCACCGGTAATCTCGTGCATCGCTTTGTTGGTAGCTTCCTTTGGCGGTAAATGTTCGTGCTCCATTTTGGCGTGCACTGCTTCTACCACTACAATGGCATCATCCACCACAATACCAATGGCTAATACCAATGCAAACAGCGTAAGCAGATTGATAGAGAACCCAAACACATTCATAAAGAAGAACGTACCCAATATGGCCACCGGCACCGCGATTGCAGGGATAAGTGTCGAGCGAAAATCCTGAAGAAACAGGTATACGACCAAAAATACCAATATAAAGGCTTCTACCAGCGTATGCTCCACCTGTGATATAGATTCGTCCAAAGCTGTTTTAGTGCGGTAAAAATTGTTATACTCAATTCCTGATGGGAAATCCTTCGATGCTTTCTCCATCAATTTGTCAACTGCAATTTGTATCTCGTTAGCATTTGATCCCGCTAATTGTATAACGCCAATGGCAACACCATCTTTACCATTAAGGTGCGTCATACTGGTATAAGAGTATGAACCCAATTCAATCCTTGCTACATCTTTTAAATGCAGTACAGATCCGTCAGCATTGGCGCGGATAGCTATATTCTCATATTCTTCGGGTTTGCTGAGTTTTCCTTTATACTTTATTACGTACTCAAAAACCTCGTCACTGCGTTCACCAAGCTTACCGGGGGCCGCCTCCAGGTTCTTATCCTGAATGGCATTCATCACTTCGGCAGGGGTAACTTTATAAGCTGCCATTTGCGCTGGGTTAAGCCATACGCGCATAGAGTAATCTTTTACACCACCAAATATGCTCGCCGAGCCTACTCCCGGTATACGTTTCAACTCAGGAATGATGTTGATCTGGGCGTAGTTGGCAACAAATGCCTGATCGTATTTTTTAGGATCATTTGTAAACATACCCACAGCGCCAATTAAGCTGTTTTGTTGTTTGGTGGTAGTTATGCCTTGCTGAACAACCTCCGCAGGTAACTGACTGGTTGCTTGCGCCACCCTGTTCTGCACATTTACCGCAGCCTGATCCGGGTCAGTGCCTTGTTTAAAATAAACTGTAATAGCAAGTGTGCCATCGTTACTAGCAATTGAGCTCATGTAGCTCATGTTTTCAACACCGTTGATAGATTCTTCAAGTGACGGCGCTACTGAGCGTAATACCGTTTCGGCATTGGCGCCGGGATAAACAGCTGCTACCAACACCGCCGGCGGGGCTATATCCGGAAATTGCTGCAAAGGCAATCGGGTTAGGCCAAGTATACCCAATATCACCAGTAAAATGGAGATCACTGTGGATAGTACGGGCCGTTCTATAAATTTTTTGAACATGACTTTAATTTTTTGTTGTGATTTTTTAGAGCAAACGCTCCCTGATTCGCTCAAAAAAGCGATGATGAAACGTTCAGTTTAGCTCTGTTATGGAGCTGTATTTACAATAGTTTAGTGGGTTACATTTACCGCTACTTTGTCGGTTTTTTGCTGCGGATTTATAACCGCACCTTCCTGCAAGTGGTCTACTCCACTGAGTACTATGCGGTCGCCGGGTTTTACACCTTCTCTAACCAGATAGTTGTCTCCGCTTTTACCGATAATACTAATGGGGCGTTTTTCTACCTTGTTGCTATCAGCAACAGCAAAAACAAACACCTTATCCTGCATTTCAATCGTTGCCGATTCAGGAATCACAAGGGCATCTTTGTGCTGCAACCCAAGGCGTACTTTGCCTGTATTACCTGCACGCAGTAAACCATCCGGATTAGCAAAGCTGGCGCGAATGGTGATGGCGGCTGTTGTTTTATCAAACTGGCCATCTATCATGTCTATCTTACCTTGTTTGGCGTAAGCAGAATTGTCGGACAACAGCAACGTTACCAGAGGTAAATGCTTTATCTTGTCTTTCAAGGTAGTACCCGGATATTGCTCTTTAAAGGCGACAAAATCTTTCTCGCTTAA
>CBFGNU010000381.1:0-2970 GCA_965650195.1 uncultured Mucilaginibacter sp.
ACAGCAACAAGGCGCACAGCAATTACGGAAACCTGTACTAAAAAATAAAGTCAATTACATAAAACCGGGCACCCATTTTTAGTGGATGCCCGTTTTTATTTATGCGCTTTTTTTATTAAGCCGCGTTAATGGCCTTAATTGCTTCATCGGCCGATGCTGCTGACGCAGCATCATTTTTCTGGGTGCGGGCGGCTTTCAATGCCTCCAACACCTTTATTATATTGGGTGCTATGCCTTGCGCCTTATACTGCAAACCAAAAGCTTTAAGTTCGCTTATTGCCTGTTGGGCGTAAACCGGGTTGTTTACTTTACCCGCCATTCCGGCAAATGCTGCTGCCAGGTTATACCTGGTTTGAGCGCCGGCTTCTTTGTACTGATCATATACAAAAGGCCACTCCGCATCGCTACCATTAGCAGCGTAAACACCTAAAATGGCGGTAGTAAGGGCTCCTTTATTATCTTTTTCAAATGCTTTAGCCAATTGAAACCCCTGCGGTGCATCTAACAGTGTTATGGCATTTAAGGCCGCGCCCTGTACGGCGTATGATTCATTTTTAGCTGCTTCCTTAAATACATTCATCATTCCCGGTGCTTTAAGTTTACCTAAGGCGGTAATAGCTGCTGCACGCACCAAAGTATTCGGGTCTGTTTGTGCAAGATTCGTCAGTATCGGTTGCGCTGCGTTACGCACCTCGTCGTTGGTCATCTTTAACGCAGCAATGGCCGACGCGCGTAAGCCATAATACTTATCTTTCAACGCCGCTATCAAAATCCCTTGCGCTACTTTATCGGTTTGTGCAGGCACAGCAGCCTGCATGGCTTCAAGGCGATCAAGAAATAATGGTGCATTGTTGTACTGGAAGGCAAACTCATTTAATGTTTTGGCGTCTTTCTTTTCTGCTAAAATAACCTTATCACCATCGACATTCACCAGATCGGGCTTGGTAGCTGATGCGAATGTTAATGTATCTGCTTTACCGCGCATCCATATTTTATGACGTGTTTTTTTACCGCCGGCATAAATATCAACAGCCATAGGTAAAACAAAGGCGTCGCCTGGCTGGGTTTGCACCAAATAAACGGTCTGCGTTTTTTTGGCATCATCCCATTTGTAGCTGATATTTAACTGCGGGTGACCGGCATTATAATACCATTGATTAAAGAACCAGTTCAGATCCAGACCGCTTGCTTCCTCAAGGGCAAGCCTCAATTGCTGAGCTTCGCCGGCTTTGAATGCATTGGTTTTTAAATAAATATTCAAGCCCTTGTAAAAAGCATCGTTACCTAAATAGTTGCGTAACATATATAAAATACGCCCCCCTTTTTGATAGGTAACCTGGTCAAACACGTCTTCCTTGTCATCATAATTAAACCTTACAAGGTTTTTCGTCTCTGCACCGGGCGATCTCATATAAGTAAGCATATCCTGGTGAATATGTGCATCGCCTTCGTCTTTCCCGTATTTGTGCTCTGCCCACATGGTCTCGCTAAAATCAGCAAACGACTCGTTTACGGTAAGATTGCTCCAACTTTCGGCAGTAACATAGTCGCCAAACCACTGGTGAAACAACTCATGGGCTATTGTACTTGGTCCCTGGCCGTAATAAGTATCCATTAGCTCCCGTTTGGTTGCCTGCACATATGCCCCATGCAGCGTAGCGGTGGTGTTTTCCATAGCGCCACTCACATAATCGCGCACAACAATCTGCGCGTATTTGTTCCACGGATAGTCAACACCCAGCGTTTTTGAGTAAAACTCCATCATTTCCGGCGTTAAGCCAAAAATGTCTTTTGCATAAGGTGCGTATTTCGCTTCCAGGTAGTAATCAACCGGTTTGTCGCGCCATTTATCGTGGTATATTGTAAAATCGCCCACAGCCATCATAAACAAGTAAGGCGAGTGCGGCAGATCCATTTTCCAGGTATCAGTACGGGTACCATCAGTATTAGTTTTTTGTGCCGTTAATTTACCGTTTGACAAGGTAACGTACTTGGCTGGCACAGTCATGTTGATCTCGTCGGTGGTTTTTTGTGATCCACTTTCAATGGTTGGGAACCATGCCGATGAACTCTCTGTTTCGCCCTGCGTCCATATCTGCACAGGTTTATCTTTTTCAGTACCGTCCGGATTTATAAAATACAAACCCTTTGCATCGTTTATAGCTGCGCTACCCTTGGCCTTAAGATTGTTAGGCTTTGAGGTGTAATCAATATAGATGGTGTATTTTTCGTTGTTGCGGTAAACCTTATCTAAAGTAATGGCCAGTGTAAGGCTATCATAGGTGTATTTAAGTGGAACATTTTTACCCTCTTTTACAACCGCCAAAGCTTTTATATCCATTCCTTTGGCATCAAGTCTTAAGGTGTCCGTAGGATAAAAATGCGGCTTTAAAGTAACCCATTCTTTACCATACAGGTATCGCTTTTTATAATCGAAGCGAACATCCAATTTAGTGTGGATAAGATCATTTATGCGGGGATAGGTTGCGCGATAGACAGTAGAGTGGGCCTCGTCTGGCTTAGCTTGCTGAGCCACTGCCGGGCGAACCAGGCAGCCAACAACAAGAATACCGGTTAATAAACCGGAAAAAATGGTTTTTTTCATGTAGTAATTGATCAGTTAATGAGCGAATTAACGAGTTTTCTGTTAAATACTTTAATAAATAAGACAGTTAAATAATTAAAATGTTACACAATAAGTGTGAATTAATACTTTGCTGACCATAAAAAAAACCGGCATGTACAACATCCCGGTTTATATCTTTAAATCGTTTGGAATTAGCAGTACTGCTCAAACGCGCTGATCAGGTTATCCGCTATCATTTGAGCAGGACGACCCTCAATTTGATGGCGTTCAATAATATGAACTAATTTACCATCTTTAAACAAAGCCATAGCAGGCGATGACGGAGGATAAGGCAGCATATAAGCACGCGCTTTATCAACAGCTTCTTTCTCCATACCTGCAAA
>CBFGNU010000382.1:0-2962 GCA_965650195.1 uncultured Mucilaginibacter sp.
AGCATCAGCATGCCGATCAGCGCCAGTAAGATGATCCAGGCGAGGGGTGATGATAGCGTTTTATAAAGTGTCGGCGAAAAGTGCAGCCATTCGGCCATAACAGTACCAAAGTAATACACGTTTTCGCTGAATGGTGTTAATGATGGTTCGCGAGGGCCCGTCATGGTTTTAGTAAGCAGGGCGTTGCGCATTAGATTTAATACCAGTAGCGAGCAGGCCACCAACCCATAATTTAATATATGGATGAGTTTCCGTTTGATCTCCAGGTTACGATCGAACAATAAAATAAAGCCACCTGTACCTATTATAGTAACTCCCGCATACCGCGTTATGGTGCTTACTGCCGCTATAAATGCTGCAATTAAAAGCCATGTAATGCTCCGCGTTATCATGTATTTACGGAACGCTATAATAAATACAATGCTAAGCAGAATAAACAGCGTTTCAGACCATAAATAGGTATAGATCTGCAGCAGGGCAGGGCTTAGCATTATGGCAACCAGCGCCAGGCATTTATATAGGTGCGATGTTACAGTAAAGCGCTGCATTATCCATCCGCATAAAAAAAGTAGCGAGCCGAACATGATCCCATTCAAAACCGGGCCGTAAGTAAAAGGATCAACGCCGGTAACAAACATAACCGCCGCTAAGTAGGTAGGGTAAAATACGGGGAAATCAACCAGCGGCAAACCGTTAAAGGTGATAAGGGAGCCTTCGTCAACCAAACTGCGTGCCGCGCTGGCGTACATAATGGAGTCGGGCGAAACACCGATGCCACTGTATGCGGTATAAAGTTGTATGACAAGGAAGCTTGCGATTGCAGCAATAAGGGAGTCGATATTTTTAAACGAGCGGGACTTTGGCATAAATATTAAAACTTTTAAGCCCCACCCAATTCCTCTCCCCGAGATTTAGAGGGGGACTATTCTATCAGATCCAACACGGTACTTATAGGCTGATCGCTGTCAATCAATATGCCTTTTACGCCTGCGGCAGTACCTGCCACAACATCGCGCTCACGGTCGCCAATAAAGTAGGAGCGTGCCGGATCTATGTTATATTTTTCAATCCCTTTAACCAACAAACCGGGTTTAGGTTTGCGGCAATCGCAATCTCCTGTAAAATCGGGGTGATGCGGACAGTAAAAAAAGTCGGTAAACTCTACACCATGAGCGCCATAGTCGTCTCTTAATTTTTGATGCATTTTTCCCAATTCTTCTTCGCTGTACCAGCCTTTTGCCAAACCACCCTGGTTGGTGGCCACAATAAGCAGGTAACCGCGGTCCTGCAGTTCTTTTAGCGCGGCAAAATTATCTAATACGTCAAAATCTTCAATCCGGCGTATATAATCGCCCATTTCACGGTTCAACACGCCATCGCGGTCTAAAAAAACGGCTTTATTCTTTTGGAGCATTTTTATGATTTTTTGCAAAGTTAGCAATTATTGTAAGGCCGCCTATGCAAACATTGCAATCGAATCAAAAACATAAAAAATAACACATCCTTAGGGTTTTTGTCTTTATTTTATTAATTTAGGATAGGTTTAGCCTACATATTAACTGAACACCTACAATTTTAGTGCATAAATTGTTTTTAATTATTTATAATAATTTTAACGATTTATTAAAAATTTAGTAATTATAGAGCTTATAGATGCGATATTATTTAACATTATTTAAAAAGTTTAGTAATGTTTTAAATTGCCTGTTAAATTCTGTATTTTCGTAATTACACCATATCTAATTTTTTTAACGGTTTAATTTTTGAGATGAATCAAACTGATTGCGACCAGGGCCTGTATAGACCGGAATTTGAACACGACTCGTGCGGTACGGGATTTATAACCAATATTGACGGACATAAGACCAACCAAATAATTGACGATGCGCTTACCATGTTAGAGAACATGGAGCATCGCGGTGCTTGTGGCTGCGACCCGGATTCGGGTGACGGCGCGGGTATTTTAATGCAGATACCGCATGAATTTTTTATGGAAGAATGCTCAGACCTTGAGATCAGTTTGCCGCAACCCGGCGAATATGGTGTGGGGATGTTGTTCTTACCGAAGGATTCAGTGCTGAAAAAAGCCTGCCGAACTATAGTTGACAACGCCATTGATAAGTTAGGCTTGCATAAACTAGGTTCGCGTAAGCCGGCTGTAGACTCGTCTGTAATTGGCGAAACAGCCCGCAGTGCCGAACCTGATGTTGAGCAAATATTTGTTGCAAGGCCGCACTCCATTACCAATGTTGACGACTTTGAGCGCAAACTTTATGTTTTACGCCGTTACATCAACAAAATAGTTACCGAAACACTTCCGGGTGCACGCAATAGCTTTTATTTCCCTTCATTCTCTTGCAAGGTTATTATATATAAAGGCCAGTTAACCACTTACCAGGTGCGTCAGTATTATGCTGATCTTCGCGATCCGCGTATGGCATCAGGTTTGGCCGTGGTTCACTCACGGTTTTCAACCAATACTTTTCCATCATGGAAACTGGCTCAGCCGTTCCGCTTAATTGCCCACAATGGCGAGATCAATACATTAACAGGTAACCTTAACTGGTTCTATTCAGGATTAAAATCATACGCTTCTAACTATTTCAGTGCAGAAGAAATGGAAATGCTGTTGCCGGTTATTGATAACAACCAATCTGACTCTGCCTGTTTAGATAACATCATCGAAATATTACAACATACCGGCCGTTCACTGCCGCATGTTATGATCATGTTGATACCTGAAGCATGGGACGGTAATGAGCAAATGGACCCGATCAAAAAGGCGTTCTATGAGTTCCACGCTACTTTGATGGAGCCTTGGGATGGCCCGGCTGCAATCAGCTTTACAGATGGTAAGCTTGTTGGCGCGGTGTTGGATCGTAATGGTCTGCGTCCGTTGCGTTATACCATAACCAGTGATGGCCGCGTAATTGCAGCTTCAGAAACCGGCGCTATTAAGATA
>CBFGNU010000383.1:0-2909 GCA_965650195.1 uncultured Mucilaginibacter sp.
GGTAGAATAGAGGTCTCCAAAACCTTTGATCAGGGTTCGAATCCTTGTTCCCGTGCTTATAATAGTTAATAATAATATTGATGGCTGGCGTATCAGAATATATTAAAGAGTCGTACATAGAGTTGACCCAGAAAGTAACCTGGCCAACCTGGAGAGAGCTGCAAAGCAGCGCCATATTGGTGCTTATTGCCGCAGTTATTATTGCGTTGCTTATTTTCGGGATGGACCGTGCAATAGGTTACGTACTAACCAAGTTTTATAGTTCACTGGCTTAATAATATATATAAAGAATGGGTGATCAGTTAAAATGGTATGTGGTTAGAGCCATTAGCGGTAAAGAAAAAAAGGTAAAGCAATATATTGATGCCGAAGTAAACCGGTTAGGCATATCGCACCTTATACCGCAGGTTTTAATACCTACCGAGAAGTATTACCAAATGCGCGACGGAAAGAAGATTGCAAAAGAACGCAATTATTTTCCGGGTTATGTGCTGATGGAAGCCGCCCTTGATGGTGAGCTTGAACACATTATAAAAAATGTAAATAGCGTAATTGGCTTTTTGGGTGATAAGGCAGGTAATGCCATCCCTTTACGCCAGGCAGAAGTTAACCGTATTTTAGGTAAGGTTGATGAGATGAGCGCGCAGGGCGAAACCATGAACGTGCCTTACTATGTAGGCGAGGCCGTTAAAGTAATGGATGGCCCTTTCAACGGTTTCAGCGGTGTTATTGAAGAAGTGAACGAGGAAAAGAAGAAACTGAAAGTAATGGTAAAGATATTCGGGCGCCGTACGCCGCTTGAGTTGAATTACATGCAGGTAGAGAAAGAATAGTTAATATTTCGAATTTATATATAGAGACATTTTGATTAGAACGAGGATAGGAAATTCGAAATTGAACATCCGAAATTCGAAATCAAAATAACAAATGTTACATAGCTTCCACTTTATAACATTGAATAATTAAATAATAACAAGCAAAATGGCAAAAGAAGTCGGTGCGATGGTAAAGCTGCAAGTAAAGGGCGGCGCTGCAAACCCATCACCTCCAATTGGCCCAGCATTGGGTGCAAAAGGGGTGAACATTATGGAGTTTTGCAAGCAGTTCAATGCACGTACCCAGGACAAACCTGGTAAAGTGCTTCCTGTAGTTATTACTGTTTATGTTGACAAGTCATTTGATTTTATCATTAAAACCCCTCCGGTAGCTATCCAGTTAATGGAAGCCACAGGTTTAAAAGGTGGTTCGGCAGAGCCCAATCGTAAAAAAGTTGCCAGTGTAAACTGGGAGCAGGTTGAAACTATTGCCAAAGATAAAATGACTGATTTGAATGCATTCACAGTAGAATCAGCCATGAAAATGGTAGCAGGTACTGCCCGCAGCATGGGGATAACCGTTAGCGGTACAGCTCCCTGGAACAACAATTAATTTCGGATTTCGGATTTTCGATTTCGAATTTAGAAATTGAGGAAAAGAGAGCCGATCATTAAAATTTTGAACAAGGCATTTGATAAAGGACATTAAATCCGAAATCGAACATCCGAAATTCGAAATAGAAAATTAAATCAGTTTAAGACAGTGGCTAGATTAACAAAAAATCAAAAAGTGGCACTCTCCAAAATTGAGGCTAATAAATCATACTCGTTAGAAGCTGCATCAGCGTTAGTAAAGGAATTAACCTTAACTAAATTTGATTCATCAGTTGATATAGATGTGCGTTTAGGTGTTGACCCTCGTAAAGCCAATCAAATGGTACGTGGTATTGCAACATTGCCTCATGGAACCGGTAAAACTGTACGTGTATTAGTTCTTTGTACTCCTGATAAGGAACAAGAAGCTAAAGACGCAGGTGCAGATTTTGTAGGTTTGGACGACTATATTGCCAAGATTGAAGGCGGATGGACTGATGTTGATATTATCATTACTATGCCAAGTGTTATGGCTAAGGTAGGTAGATTAGGCCGTGTGCTTGGTCCGCGTAACCTAATGCCTAACCCTAAATCAGGAACAGTAACTCCCGAAGTTGGAAAAGCTGTAACTGAGGTAAAAGGTGGTAAGATCGATTTCAAGGTTGATAAAACCGGTATCATTCACACTTCAATAGGAAAAGCATCTTTCCCTGCTGAGAAGATCTATGAGAATGCATTAGAAGTATTGCAAACTATCTCAAAATTAAAACCTTCATCAGCTAAAGGAACATACTTTAAGAGTATTCACATCTCTTCTACTATGTCTCCGGGAATAACAGTAGAAACAAAATCAGTAGCGGGGATCTAAATCATGAATAAAGAAGAAAAATACGACCTTGTTCTTGCCCTCACTGAACAAATGAAGGAATACGGTAATTTTTATATTACTGATACTTCAAACCTAACGGTTGCAAAAGTTAATGATATCCGCAGAAAATGTTTCGAAGCAGACATTTTAATGCAGGTAACCAAAAATAGCTTGATCAAAAAAGCTATGGAAGCCGCAGGCGGAGATTTTGCCTCTATATCTGATGTATTAAAAGGCCCATCATCAATACTTTTCTCAAAATCAGCAACTGCTCCGGCAAAACTGATAAAACAACTGAGAAAAGGCGGTGATAAACCGGTTTTAAAAGCAGCATATATTGATTCAGCAATATTCATTGGCGATAACCAATTAGATACGTTAACCAAGTTGAAATCGAAAGAACAACTTATTGGCGAAGTTATTGGCTTACTGCAATCACCAGCGAAAAATGTTATTTCTGCACTGCAATCAGGCGGAAACACATTGGCAGGATTAGTAAAAACATTACAAGAAAGAGGTTAATCCAAACACCTAAAAGTTTGGTAATTAAAAACAAAGCATTACAATAAATTAAAAAATAAAATGGCGGATTTAAAAGCGTTTGCTGAACAGTTGGTAAACTTAACAGTAAA
>CBFGNU010000384.1:0-2902 GCA_965650195.1 uncultured Mucilaginibacter sp.
TTATACTTTCACGGCATCTAACGCTTTGGGTTGCATTACAGTAAAAACATACCATGTGGGGAAGCAGGCTGCTACAATTTATCCGGTATATAGTTCAACCATTGTAAATGCCTGCTACGGCTTTACCAACGCAAGTATAACAGTTGTGCCAGACGCACTCGTAAAATATGCGCGATGGACAAATAATGCAGATGTAACGATAGGCTCTGGCAACGCCCTTCTCAACCAGGCACCGGGTACATATAAGCTTTATTTTACTGATATCAATGGGTGTGAAAGTTTGTATAACAGTTTTTCGGTGGCGGAGGATGCGCCGCTAATGCCGCCGTCAGTAAATGATGTACAGGTGTGTGCTCCGGGAAATGCAGCTGTTACAGTAAATGGCTCATCTGCAGGTTATCGTTACCGTCTTTATGATTCGGAAAATAGCCCAATACCTATTGACGAACAAGCTACCGGGCAATTTAGCGTCACAGTAAAAAATAACACCAGCTACTTTATCTCTCAACTACAAGGTACATGCGAAAGCGGGCGTACACCCGTACGGGTCACTGTGGGTATTTCTAACTTAGATATTGCAAATACTTTTACGCCCAATGCCGACGGAGTTAATGATTATTGGAAAATAACAGGTATTGAAAATTCACCGAACGCTACAGTGCAGATTTTTAGCAGAAACGGCCAGATGGTGTTCAATTCAAAAGGATATGCTAATCCATTTAATGGCACATCAAACGGGCGGGATCTGCCGATTGGCAACTATTATTATATCATTAACATGGGTTCTGCCTGTAGTATACTGTCGGGAACGATAACAATTATACGTTAAGCCAATTGCCTTAAATACATTTGTACGGTATTTTCCAGCCCGTAATACAGCGCATCGCAAATAAGCGCGTGCCCTATGCTTACTTCAAGCAACCCCGGTATGTTTTGTGCGAAGTATTTCAGGTTATGCAGGTCAAGGTCATGGCCGGCATTTATTCCTAATCCCACTTTGTTAGCCGCCTCGGCAGCTTTTATATAAGGCGCAATTGCAGCGGCACTGTTTGCATGATATTGATGTGCGTAAGCTTCGGTGTACAATTCTATTCTATCGGCACCTGTTGTGGCCGCGGCCTCAATCATTTCTACAACAGGATCGACAAAAACAGATACCCGTATACCCCCATCTTTAAAAATCGGAATGATATCCTGCAAATATTGCTGGTGTTTTATGGTATCCCACCCATGGTTTGATGTAATTTGACCCAGCGCATCGGGCACCAACGTAACTTGCGCGGGCTTATTGGCCAGTACAAGGTCAATAAATTTTTGCTCCGTACAGTTCCCTTCAATGTTAAATTCAGTAGCTATGGCTTCCTTCAGATCAAAAACATCCTGGTACCTGATATGCCGCTCGTCTGGCCGCGGATGAACGGTAATTCCCTGTGCGCCAAAACATTCGCAGTCTAACGCTGTTTTAACCAGGTCTGGATTGTTGCCGCCGCGCGAATTACGTAGCGTTGCTATCTTGTTGATGTTGACAGATAAATGTGTCATTAAAAAGAATTAGTCTGCAAATATCAAAATTAACCGGAGAATATCGATTATCGGGAGCCGTTTTGATCAACAGTGAATGGTCAAAAATAAGATTGAGCAATAAAATTATAATTTAATTATTAGCGGTGCCTTGTTTTGAAAAATGCCGGTATATTTGCATGGTGTTAATTTTACACCAGAAGCATTAAGAATATCGCAAAATTTAAGCCTTTACAGCTAATTTGTAACAATTATACTAATATCTAACCTAAGTGTGTAACAATCGTATTGGTGTTTTCTGTTAAACGTAATTTATGTTGAACCTTTGCATCTGGTATGATAAATATAATATCAATCTGCCTTTTTAACGAGTATAATAACCCTGTATGAAATATCTCTTATTACCATTCATTTTAGCCTTTCTGATAGTTAACAGCGCCCTGGCGCAAAACGGAAGGCAGATAACAGGAATGATAATTGACAGTACGCAATTATCTGTTCCGGGTACTACTGTGAAGTATGTATCAAACGCCGGCGACAGTACCACTGCCGTTACCGGATTAGACGGAAAATTTACTTTTGACAATGTTCGCGGCACAGGCATGACCTTAACCATAACCTCACTGGGTTATGAAGGCATTCGCAAACGTTTCACTTTTGCTGATGGAGATTTTAAACCACTTGACCTTGGGTCGATTGTACTAAAGACCGAAGCCAAAGAGCTGGGTGTGGTAACCATTAAGGGTGTGATACCTGTAAGAATAAAAGAGGATACCGTTGCCTATAGTATCTCTGCCTATCCGGTACGCCAAAATGCACCGGTTGAGGATGTGATAAAAAAGCTGCCCGGCGTTGAAGTTGACGCTGCAGGTAATGTTACCACACAAGGCAAATCAGTAACAAAAATTCGTATAAACGGTAAGGACTATATGGGCGGCGACTTGCAAGCTGCAACCCGTAACCTGCCCGCCGATATATTAGAAAGCATACAGTTAATTGACGATTACGGCGACCAGGCCAACTTAACAGGTATTAGAACCGGAGAGCCAGATAAGATCATTAACCTTACCATACGTGCAGACAGAAACAATGGTTATTCATTGCAAGCTACTGCGGGCGGTGGTAGAGACATGCTACCTAAAGGCCCAAATGGAGAAGATCTTAATGATGCCCGTTATGCCACTTCTGCCAACTATTACAGCTTTAAGGGCAACAGACAGATAACCGTATTAGCAAACGCCAATAACACCAATACCAACCTGTTTAACTTTAACCGCGGCGGTGGTGGCGGCGGTGGTAATTTTGGAGGTGGCGGCGGAGGAGGATTCGGCGGTGGAGGATAAGGTAAAGTTGGGGGAGGAGGACGTTGTATAGGTGAAAG
>CBFGNU010000385.1:0-2870 GCA_965650195.1 uncultured Mucilaginibacter sp.
ACTACAACGTTGCCCGTATAGGCTTCGTTAACAAAATGGACCGTAGCGGTGCCGACTTTTTAAATGTTGTAAAACAGGTAAAAAGCATGTTAGGCAGTAACGCTGTGCCATTGCAATTGCCAATTGGTGCTGAAGAGCATTTTAAAGGTGTTGTTGATTTGATCAACTGGAAAGGTATTGTTTGGAATGAGCATGATAAAGGTATGACCTTTACTGAAGTGCCTATCCCTGAGGATATGATCGAAGAAGCTACCGAGTGGAGAGAGAAATTATTGGAATCAGTTGCTGATTACGATGAGAGCCTGATGGAGAAATTCTTCGATGCTCCTGAAACTATCACTGAGCGCGAAGTATTAGACGCTTTACGTAAAGCTGTTTTAGATGCCAAGATCGTTCCGATGGTTTGCGGTTCATCATTCAAAAACAAGGGTGTACAAACCATGTTGGATTATGTGATGGAATTGCTTCCATCACCTATGGATGTTGAAGGTATTATTGGTACTAACCCTGATACCGGCGAAGAAATTCTGCGTCGTCCATCAGAGAAAGAGCCGTTTGCAGCATTAGCATTTAAAATTGCAACCGATCCATTTGTTGGTCGTTTATGCTTTATCCGTGTTTACTCTGGTAACCTTGAAGCAGGATCATACATCCACAACATGCGTTCAGACAATAAGGAGCGTATATCACGTATATTCCAAATGCACGCTAACAAGCAAAACCCTATACCTAACGTAGGTGCTGGTGATATTGCTGCGGTAGTAGGCTTTAAAGATATTAAAACAGGCGATACCCTTTGCGACGAGAAACACCCGATCATTCTTGAATCGATGAATTTCCCTGAGCCGGTTATTGGTTTGGCTATTGAGCCTAAAACTCAGGCCGACGTAGATAAATTAGGTATAGCTTTAGGTAAATTATCTGAAGAGGATCCAACCTTCCACGTAAAATCTGACGAAGAGACAGGCCAAACCGTAATTAGCGGTATGGGCGAGCTTCACCTGGACATCATCATGGACCGCCTTAAACGTGAGTTTAAAGTAGAGGTTAACCAGGGTGCGCCACAAGTTGCTTACAAAGAGTCTATCACAGGTACTATACAACACCGCGAAACTTACAAGAAACAAACCGGTGGTCGTGGTAAATTTGCTGATATACAAGTTATATTATCACCAAATGACGAAGGTAAAGAAGGCTTACAATTTGTTAACGAAATTAGCGGTGGTTCTATCCCCCGCGAGTTTATCCCATCTGTTGAAAAAGGCTTTGCAGCTTCAATGGCAAATGGTGTGTTGGCAGGTTACCCTTTAACCAGCTTAAAAGTACGTTTAATTGATGGTTCATTCCACGCAGTCGATTCAGACGCGCTATCTTTCGAGTTAGCTGCTAAGATGGCTTACCGCGAGGCATTGCCAAAATGTAAACCGGTATTGCTTGAGCCGATCATGAAAATTGAGATCTTAACTCCTGAAGAAAATATGGGTGACGTTATTGGTGACATGAACCGTCGTCGTGGTCAGCTTTTAGGTATGGACTCACGTGCAGGTGCACAGGTAATTAAAGCTACTGTACCACTTTCTGAAATGTTTGGTTACGTAACCCAGTTACGTACTATTACTTCGGGCCGTGCTACTTCAACCATGGAGTTTGATCACTATGCTGAAGCGCCACGTAACGTACAGGACGAAGTAATTGCTAAAGCAAAAGGCAAAAAAGCTGCTGCGAACGCGTAATTAAAAATGATTACACTGATTGGTTTGTGATTTCACAGATTGATCAGTGTAATCTTAATGATAATTAACCGACTAGTTATAATTAATAGCTCTTATATCTGGTCAAATTAAATCGGTGGAATCGACAAAAATCGGTGAAATCAAAAACTTAAAAACATGAGCCAAAGAATCAGAATCAAATTAAAATCGTACGATTACAATCTGGTTGACAAGTCAGCCGAGAAGATCGTAAAGACAGTTAAGCCTACGGGCGCTGTAGTTAGCGGACCGCTTCCGTTACCAACTGAAAAGAAGATCTTTACAGTATTGCGTTCACCGCACGTTAACAAGAAAGCGCGCGAGCAGTTCCAATTATGTTCTTACAAACGTTTGTTGGACATTTACAGCTCAAACTCAAAAACTGTTGACGCTTTAATGAAGCTTGAATTGCCAAGCGGTGTTGAAGTTGAGATCAAAGTGTAATAGTACCGGAAGATCCGATAATATTAAAAAAGCCATCCTGCAAAGGGTGGCTTTTTTTGTGCTCATCTTTTTTAAGCCTTATTTATTCGCCGAACACTTACTAAAAAATTAGTTGTAAATGTTTTTATTTGTATTTACATTTAAGCAAACCTTATTTACACGCTACTTTAATTGCGCAGCACCAATAACATAGAGTCCGCATACATTGGCCACCTAAAGTTTATGCCATGCTTAATATAAAAATCGCCATCTATCCCTTCCGTCGGTTAGGTTTATTTATGATGTTTATGTTCTGTGTGTTTTACTGTAAAGCACAGTCGGTTACCGACAAGCATTTAATCAATAGCGTTTCCGCGCTGTCTGCCATCCGTGAGCTTAAGCCCATAGAAAAACTTTACCTACAAACCGACAAGCCTTATTACGCCCAGGGCGATACAATACGTTTTAAGGCATACCTGTTAGATGCCGATTACCTTAAGGCATCCGGCCGGAGCAGTTTGCTATATGTAGAGCTGGACAACGCGGCGGGCAAAGCCGCAAAACGCATAATGGTGCCGGTAGAGAACGGACTAACCTGGGGTGACATAGTGCTGGATAGTGTAGAAATTCCACATGGCAACTATACGCTTAGGGCCTACACCAACTGGATGCGCAACTTTGGCGACGATTACATAT
>CBFGNU010000386.1:0-2823 GCA_965650195.1 uncultured Mucilaginibacter sp.
GACCAACCTGCTTATTATGAATGTAACCGAGAACATGGGCTCGGTTTATTTCTGCGGAACATCTACAAAGTCAACGGATGCTTACGACGAGGTTTTTTCAGAATATGCGTCTATTTATAACCCCGGTTCTACACAAGGCGGCGCAAATAAGGTAGATATGAAATGGCAAAAGAATTCAGAGGAAAAAATGAACAGCTTCCACCTGCTCAAGTTCACCGCCAATCAGCTTGACTTTGCATCTACAGCCGCTATTGATGCATTTAAATCAAAGTTTGTGGCATCGGGCAAAGGTGCGTCAGTTTATAAAGGGAGCAAATTTGTTGTTGAAAAGTTTTTTACCACGCCTAACCAGGAATATTTAATTGCCGGGCAATTAACAAGCTCGGTTAATATGGGTATGGGTAATCCGGTTAAATCTTATGAAGATCTGGTTTGTCTTTATTTTGACAAGGCCGGGCAGCTTAAAACACAGTTTGGCGTAGCCAAGATAAACGACGACAAAAAGAGTGAGATCTTCGATATGATCCAGGATTTTCGTTTGGGTAAAGATGGAAAAACCGTTTACTGGGAAATTAAGGAAGTAAAAGGATTAAAGGGATATCAATCGTTTTTAAGTTACTATTATGATGGGCAACCCTCTTTATATGCGGTGTATTTCCCCCGCATAGCAAAACTGAACCTTGCAGCCAATACCATTGGAGAATTTAAATCCCTGGGCGATGAAAAGTATTACCTCCGCAGAGATTTCCAATCAACTTTTAACAAAGCCGAAAACAGCGTTACCTACTTGGGTCACGACGAAGACTTTAAGAAATTGTGGCTGGCTAAATACGTGTTTGAATAACACATATCCTAACAAAACAAAAACGCCGCTGACTTAAGTTAGCGGCCTTTTTGTTTTGCATATCAATTTTAAACTCCATATTGCTCTGCCGTAACGGGTTCCATCCATTCAACGGCAGATCCGTCCAGTTTTTCATTCACGGCTATGTGACTCATAGCGGTAGTCGCTGTAGCACCGTGCCAATGTTTTTCGCCGGGAAAAATATAGACCACATCGCCCGAGAAAATATTTTGCCGCTCCTCCCCTTCGCGCTGCACCCAACCCGCGCCTGCCGTAACAACTAATGTCTGACCAAGGGGATGTGTATGCCAGCAGGTATGTGCACCGGGTTCAAAAGTAACCAACAATGTAGCTACGCGCGCAGGCGCAGGTGGCTCAAAAAGCGGATCGATACGTACCACGCCTGTAAAGTACTCTGCTGAAGCGTATGTTGATGGGCGCGAGCCGCTGCGTTTTATTTCCATAGGTATAATGATTGCATTTGTACAACTAAGATAAACGATTTTAGCAATTAAGAGAATATTAACCTACTTGGTGCGTTATTTGCACGGTAAGCGCATGGAGAGAACGTTTTTGAGAGCCATATTATTTGTATTGTTGTTTATAGCCGTTGCAGGTTGTGGCCCTATACGGTCGGTGGGCAGAAATCCAAAAGGTAAAGCACTAAATGGTTGGGACACTTTGGCAAACTATAAAAAGGGCAGTTTTCAAAATCTTACGGAGCGCCTTGATTCTGCAGTTAAATATAACCGCTGGCTCTTTCTTCGTGGCCGTCCTAAAACCATAAGACCTTCTAAACCACTACCATCGGTTACTACTGATCTGAATAAACTGGCTGCCACTGCTCCTACCGTTGTTTGGTTTGGGCATTCGTCTTTGCTGATCAAAACCGGGCAGGGCAATATTCTGATCGATCCTATTTTTAGCAACCATGCGGGACCGGTGCCGGGGTTGGTTACGGCATTTAAAGGCACCATGAACTACCAGGCCGAGGATATGCCAACAATAGATGTGCTCATCATTTCGCATGATCATTATGACCATCTTGACTTTCGAACCTTAAAAAAACTGAAAAACCGTATTAAAATGGCGATTGTACCGGTGGGTGTTGGCGCGGATCTGCGTTATTGGGGATTTGACCGTAAAAAGATCATTGAATTGAACTGGAACCAATCAACAACGCTGCCCGGCGGTTTAAAGATAACGGCTACGCCGGCACAGCATAAAAGTAACCGTACCACCTATAATACAGCCAATAAAACCCTTTGGGCGTCATACGTAATACAATCAGGCCAATACAAGCTGTTTTACGGCGGTGATGGCGGCTATGGGCCGCACTTTAAGCACATAGGTAAACAATACGGCCCTTTTGACATTGCCTTCCTGGAATGTGGCCAATACAGCCCCAATTGGGCTTGGACGCATTTAACATTCGGCGAAACAGCCATGGCTGCTGTTGACCTGCAGGCATGCCTGATACAGCCCATCCATTGGGCCAAGTTTGTTGCGGCTGATCATCCCTGGAAAGAACCGATAGAAAAGCTGCTACCTGCTGCCAAAAAGCTGGATGTGCAGGTAAACGTTCCGCGTATTGGCGAACCTTATACCCTGGGAGATTCGCCTAAGCAAAAGGCTTGGTGGAATTTTGAGTAGGGCTATGTTTGAGCAGTCCCGGTAAAAACCTAACTTCGGGTATGGAAGCCGCTGAAATATTAAAGCAACATTTATCTAAAACTATTAAGTTAACTGATGAACAGTTTGATTATGTATTAACGCACTTTAAACCCCGGTCTTTTAAAAAAGGCCAGGCTTTAATAACAGCCGGCGATAAGGTCGACCAAGAATATTTTGTACTATCCGGCTGCTTAAAATCTTTTTATATCAATGATGATTTGAAGATGTTTATCCTCCAGTTTGCCATGCCTACCTGGTGGACATCTGATTTTAACGCGTTGTACAGCGGGACAAGATCCTCAATT
>CBFGNU010000387.1:0-2797 GCA_965650195.1 uncultured Mucilaginibacter sp.
TACAAAGTGGTTAAGCAGTTCCTCTTTACCCATAAAACAATGGTTATTGTTTTTTACGAGTATGGTCATGGCCGTAATATCCAGGTTAGAAGTGTGGTTGGGGCATATAATATAGGTACGGCTCCAGTCGATAGCTTTTTCGTATTTAAAACTATAAACTATGCCAACCAATAGCGAACTTATAAACCCCCATGTGCGCCTGATGGCGTTCATGTATTTATAATTGGCGGTGTTGCGCGATAACAAGTAAAGAAACGGAAAACATAAGGCGTAGGTTAGGCCCACTGATGCTGCGTATAAAAAGCAGTGAAACCTCCTCAATATTATTTTCATCGACACCAAAAATAGAAAAAATACTTACTTTCGCCGCTATGGAAATTGTTGTAAGTGGTATTCGTTCTACCGGAAATCTGCACCTTGGAAATTACTATGGTGCCATACAAAACTTCGTGAAAATGCAGCACGAGTACAATTGCTTTTTCTTTATAGCCGATCTGCACTCGCTTACAACGCATCCAACGCCTGCCAGCCTGCATACCAATGTTAAAAGTGTGCTGATAGAATATCTTGCTGCCGGCATTGATCCCGAGAAAGCTACCATATATGTACAGTCTGACGTACCCGAAATTGCCGAGCTGTACCTATACCTTAACATGAACGCCTATTTAGGCGAACTGGAGCGCAGCACATCATTTAAAGATAAAGTACGCGCTAACCCAGAAAATGTTAATGCAGGGCTATTAACCTACCCGGTGCTGATGGCTGCTGATATATTGATCCACAAAGCAACCAAGGTGCCTGTGGGGAAAGATCAGGAGCAGCACCTGGAGATGGCCCGCACATTTGGCAATCGTTTTAACAGGTTATATAACAACGAATATTTCCCGGAGCCCTATGCTTTTAATTTTAGCAACAACCTTGTAAAAATACCCGGACTGGACGGTAAAGGCAAAATGGGCAAATCAGAAGGAGAGGGCAACGCCATATTTTTAGGTGATGCGCCCGAAGTTATCCGCAAAAAGGTAATGCGAGCTGTTACTGATAGCGGGCCTACTGTTGAGAACCAGCAAAAACCGGAAGAGATACAAAATTTGTTCGATCTGATAAAGGTTGTATCTACGCAAGATACTTACGATCATTTCAACAACTTATACAACACCTGCCAGGTGCGCTACGGCGATCTGAAAAAGCAACTGGCAGAGGACATGATCATCGCCACAGCGCCTATCCGCGACCGTATAAACGCCATAGCCGCTGACAATGACTATCTAAGCAAAGTAGCCAGAATGGGCGCTGAAAAGGCCCGCGAAAGTGCATCGCGCACCATAAAAGAAGTACGCGAAATAATTGGTTTTCGTAGTTTTTGATAGTTCATGGTTCATAGATCACGGTTCATGGTGTATTCTTTGGTTCGTTGTTGATAGTTCATAGTTCATAGTGTATATTAGTCGATAATTTTAAAAATAGGGTCATAATCATGCTATCCATGAACCATGAACCATCAACCATGATCTAAATGCACATTGCTATTGTTGGAAATATAGGAGCGGGCAAAACTACGCTCACCGAAATGCTGGCCAAAAATTATGGCTGGGATCCCCTTTACGAAGCCGTTGATAACAACCCTTACCTGGAAGATTTTTACAGCGACATGAAGCGCTGGAGCTTTAACCTGCAGATATATTTCCTGAACAGCCGGTACCGCCAGATCATAGAGATACAAAAAAGCGGGCGCAATATTCTTCAGGACAGAACTATTTATGAGGATGCCTACATTTTTGCAGAGAACCTGCACGATATGGGCCTGATGACTACCCGCGATTACGAAAACTACACATCCATATTTGATAATATTACCGAGTACATAAAACCACCTGATCTGCTGGTGTATCTAAAAGCATCGGTACCAACACTGGTTAACAACATCCAGCGTCGCGGCCGCGAGTACGAGATTGGTATCCGCATAGATTATCTATCAAAACTGAACGAAAAATACGATAAATGGATAGCCGGCTATAACTTGGGTAAGCTATTGATATTGGATAAAGACAACCTTGATTTCGCCAATAATGTTGAGGACATGGGTACTATTGTTCAGGCTATTGAGCGGGAAGTTAACGGACTTTTTTAATAAGGAATATCAATAACGTAGCATGAAAAGAAATTGCTTGATTTTTGCGATTTTATACCTTTTAGTTAGTTGCAAGTCGGTACCCGCTGGGTTTAAAGAGTTAGATGTAAAAGCGTTTGAAATCACTGTTCCAGAAACCTGGGTGTATGAAGATCCCGGCGATGTGGGAGATTCTTTTGGAGGACAGATAACCGGCCCTACTGTTTTGTTAAATTTTGAATACAGTGCAGCGGGCTATGCCAGCAACCTTATGCAAACGGAGAACGATTTCCTATCTTCGGGAGGGTGGCGGGAAGCGTGCCATTTTTGCCAAAAAGACGTAACTTATACAGATTCTGCTAATGTTACCGCTTTAAAGCAAAGCGAAATGAACATGAAACATATTAAGGACCCATCCTTAGTAAAAGTAAAGCCTTACCCGGTTGAGAAAGTTGAGCGTATCCATGTGCCTACTACAGAACAAAAAAAGTTATTCCCCTATGCTGATTTTGTGGCAGATCTCAGTAATAAAGACAGCGTTAAAAGTATACCTTTAATGGTGCCTATGGTTATCAAACTACATAATATAAAAGTTGATTCTACCGACAAGTATGTAATAAAAACAATTTGGCCCAAAAAGCCGGGCAGGGGGATGACGGGCGTTTACATTAAAAGCCGCACATCGCG
>CBFGNU010000388.1:0-2793 GCA_965650195.1 uncultured Mucilaginibacter sp.
AGGCTCCGGGTAAAACTTTTTTGCCCGTCATTCCCGCGAACGCGGGAATCCAGCGACTTTCGTGCGAGTCGCGTCAAAGTCACTGGATTCCCGCGTTCGCGGGAATGACGGAATGAAAGAGGCGTGGAAATGACGGAAGCGGGAGAGCCATCAGACCGCGCGTTACTTAGCCGCCCGCTGACTCAACGCCACGCTCCCCAAAATCAACATCGCCGCAACCACCATCGTCACCGTCAACGGTTCGCCCAGCAGCATCCAGCCCCAGGCCACGCCGAACAGCGGCACCAGATAGGTCACCGCGACCGCGCGGGCGGCGCCGATGCGCTGGATCAGGCGGTAGTACATGACGAAAGCGATGCCGGTGCAGACCACACCCAGCATCGACGCGGAGAACCACGACTTGGCCGCGATCGCATGATCGGGCCAGTTGGCGATGGCGAACGGCAGGATCAACAGCGCCGAGGTGCCCAGCGTCGCCGCCGCGACCGCGGCCGCCGGCAGGCCGGTGAGCTGTCGCCGCACCAGGTCATACCCTCCGAAACAACCTAATCCCTTACTTAAACTACTGATGTGAATATCAATTAGGTTATTGACATTTAGTTCTGAAGGCGTGCCAGCTCCATGCGTTCCAAAGACGAAATCGCCATGAGCGTCATCAATAATGGTAAAGGCACCAAATTCCTTGGCTAATTTACAAATTGATTTCAAGTTTGACATGTCGCCTTCTATACTGAAAAGTCCTTCAGTAACAATAATTTTTTTACCTTTAACTCCTCTCAATAATTTTAAGAGATGCTCCATGTTGTTGTGACGAAATACTTTGATTTTGGCACAAGAGAGTCTACAGCCATCAATAATACTGGCATGATTTAGTTCATCACTAAAAATAGTTGTATTCATATCTGCTAGACTACTTAGAGTTCCTAGAACCGCTGAATATCCCGTGGTATATACCAATGATGCTTCTGTTTTTCTATGCATTGACAACGTTTTTTCGAGGTTTTCAAAGACAGTGCTATTTCCACCTACCAATCTAGAACTACACTGGGAAATTTCGTTAAAATCTCTTAATGAATTATTTATTATTTCTTGGTTGGCAGCCAAACCAAGGTAATCATTCGAATTAAAATTGATTATTTTTTTGCCATTAACTAGAAGATGTCCTATTTGGTTATCGACAGGCTTTAATTTTCGATAAAAGTTGTCCGTTTTTAGATTACTCAGATCTGCCTTAATGAATTCGCGTATCGAGGCCAATTTCATGTATCATTTGGATATCCTTATTTGGTGCGTTTCCATTTGTGGTAAGGTAACCACCAGTAATGATTCCATTTGCACCTGCTTGCAATGCAAGCTTACCGTTGTCCTTAAAGTAAATTTCTCTTCCGCCAGCGATTTTCAGTATAGTCTTGGTCATTATAAATCGCCAAACAGCTATAGTTCTGATTATGTCCATTGTATTAATCGAACAATTCTCTAGTTCCTTTGGTGTACCTTTCCTTGGAATCAAAATATTTATTGGAACTTCATCTGGCTCAAGTGTTGACAGAGAAAAAGCTAGTTCGATTCGTTGTTTTGGAGTTTCCCCCATTCCAATTATGCCCCCGCAACAAAGCTCTAGGCCTGCATCCTTAACTGTTCTTGCCGTTTTAACCCTGTCTGCAAAATCATGGGTCTTGCATATCTCCGAAAAGAAACTTTCTGAGGCTTCTAAATTGTGGTTATAACGCTTTACACCAAGCGATTTTAGCCTTTGAGCTCTTTGTGGTGTCATGAATCCAAGTGATACATTAATGTCCAGGTCTACTTCTTTCCTTAACCTTTCTATTACCTTACAAATTTTTTCAAATTCATTTTGTGGAGGCTCTCTATAAGCGCACACCAGACAAAAACTAGCCGCTCCATTCATTTTTGCTTCCATGGCCTTGTCTAAAATTATTTCATCTGGAAGCAACGGATATTTTGTTATACCAGTTTCGTAAAAAGTGGACTGCGCGCAAAAAGAACAATCCTCAGGACAATTTCCCGATTTTGCGTTTAACAGTGTTTCAACGTCGACACTATCTTGACTGAATTTCCTAGTAATCAAATTGGCAGAGTCGGCTAACTTTATCAAATTATCAGTTGAAATTAATCTTTCTGCTTCATCAAAGGAAATAGTATTTCCATTAATGACCTTCTTCGTACAAGAATCAATGAACTCGAAATCTTGCATCAGTAGTTCTATTTTGGAACCCATAATTAACCTTTAATTTTGTGACCAATTTCTAATATGGTTGTTATATCCAGTTGAATAAGCAGAAATCTTGCTATGGTTTTTTATAGCATTAGACGAAAGCAAATAGCAAAAATGTTGATGTTGAAACTTTTAAAAATCAAACATATCGATTCATTTTGTCGGTGGCATACAAAATAAATTCAAGCGTCTTGAAATTAGGAAAAATTAACAAAAATACCTAGCATTAAATTGCCTTTTTTTGACCATTTAGCCCCTTTAAGGAGTAGTAAAACCAATAAATCTTGACATTTCGGCTAGTGTCATATTAAACCCAAGAAAGTGCGAAATTCGTCATCCTTAATGGGCTCGACAAGCGTCTGAAAAAGGACCCGTTTTTATGCAGGCCAAAAAAATCACCATTTTTTTACTCTTGCTTAGTCCAAAAAACGTAATACCTTTTTTTAACTGTACGTAAATTTCTTGACCTATGCAATTATCAAGGTTCTGTTAGAAAACATAAGATGAAATATTCGTTTGGATACTTGCGAGTCAGCACCGATGAGCAGACCGTCTTA
>CBFGNU010000389.1:0-2790 GCA_965650195.1 uncultured Mucilaginibacter sp.
ACGTATTAACAACTGAATAGTAGAGAGAAACCTCTGATATTCATCAAAAGGGGTTGATCTTGAATGCTTTGTATACCTATAAATTTAAAAAACCAACCCGCACGCTTTCTTGGGCATTATCTCAAACTTATGCGGAAAATATTTCGACAGGATTTTTGATATCAGACGTTTACACAGCTAACAAAACACCTACGGATACGCTAACCAATCAGCTGAAAAAAGTAAATGCAAAAAACGCTTCGTTTAGTAGTAATATTAACTATACCGAGCCTTTATCAAAATACCTGGCCCTACAGCTAAGTTATGGCTTGGGCATTAGTAACACAACTTCTGATAAACCTACTTTTGACAAATCAGGATCGGGTCAATACGATATTTTTAATACTACTTATAGTAATGATTTTAAGATCTATACCCTCACCAACCGGTTTGGCGGTATATTCAATTATCGTAAAAACAAAACAATCTTAAATTTTGGCACGCGTGCTTCTATAGTTAACTACGATCAGACCGAACGCTACAGTGGCCGAGTGTTTAAACGCAATTTTATAAACTGGAGTCCTCAGGCTACCTATCAGTATCAAATGTCGGGGCAAAAGATATTACTGGTTAGTTATTCCGGTAATATGTCGCAACCAGGTGTTGACCAGTTACAGCCGATACGGGTAAATAACAACCCGTTAAATATAGTTGTTGGTAATCCCGACCTGAAAGCTCAATTCGGCCACAACCTGCAAGCAATATATCAGTCACAAAAAATTATAACAAGGCAGTCGCTAGCGTTAGTTGTGTCAGGCGGTTTTACTCAAAATCAGATCGTATCAAAAATAACAAATGATCCTCTGACAGGTAAAACGGTTACGCAATTTGTTAATTTGGGATCTGAAAGGCCGTATAACTTCAATCTAACCGCGCAGGGAAGTCAGCGTATAGCAGGTACAGAGATAGATATACGGTTAGCTCTTAACGGTGGCAGAAGCGCCGGCTATAGCTTTATTAACAACGGCTTAAACCGGGTTGATCAAACCAATTTTACGGTACAGGTAGGTATGCAAACAGTTAAATTTCAAAAATACGAACTACAAGTTGGCGTAGCACCTAACTACAGCTTTAATAAAAACTCGTTAATACCGCAAAACAATAATAATGCGGCGGGTTTAAATGTCAATGGAAGAGGTACGTTATATCTACCGGGAAAATTCATCTTGGCGTCAGACGTAAGTTACAGATATTCAGCTAAAACGCAACGTATTGATGCGATAAATATGACCATATTAAACGCGTCATTAAGTAAAGCATTCCTTAAGGAGGATAAGTTAAAATTAACCTTATCAGGCGTTAACTTATTAGATGCTAATCCAACGCTTCAACGTAGCGTAAGCGCTACTCAGATCTCACAAAGCAGCTTTAACACCATAATGCGCTACTTTATGTTAAGCGTAAGTTGGGATTTTACAAAATTTGGCACATCGGCAGCAACCAATTAATCATCATGAAAAAGACACTTATAACTATAATCACCATAATATTTAGCGGCAGTTGTTTATTTGCCCAGCAGAATGTACGCTTTGTAACCAGCGGCACCATTGAATATCAAAAAAGGGTAAACACGTTCCAGGTAATGGGCAATGTAGTGGCCCCTGGTGCTGATCCAAATGTAAAAGCAAGGATGCAGCAGGTGGTGGATCAATATAAAAAAGCGCAGGCGCAATTTGCCACTTTTAACAGTAGCTTAAGCTTTAGTGGTAATAAAACACTGCTTACACCTATTCTGCCGGTTGTACCTTATCAAAGTTTTCAGCTAAATCCGATCACCTCAGAATCAAATACTATTTACACAGACCTGTCGGCCAGTAAAATTGTGATGGAGAAAGATGCTATGGGCGAGCAGTTTTTATTAAGCGATAGCACCCGTAAAATAAAATGGAGAATAACCGACGAAACCCGCGATATATTAGGGTACGATTGTATCCGCGCCAATGGTTTAGTATCTGATTCTATTTATGTTGTAGCTTTTTATACAGATAAAATAAGAGTTAGCGGTGGCCCCGAATTGTTTACCGGATTACCGGGCATGATACTTCAATTAAATATACCACACGAAAATGTATCCTGGACAGCTACTAAAATAATCGATTCAGAACCAGCTAAACCAATAGCACCTCCTAAGAAAGGAAAACCTACCAACACACAGCAGTTGTTAGCCACTATCAGAAAAGGGATGGATGCTTACCGGGTAAGTGGCATAAATGTAGATTACTACCTGAAAATATTAGGATTGCTGTAAGCAGATAAGTATCTGATAAGCGCTGCTTATGAATGTAAAACCCGGATGAAAGTCCGGGTTTTTTTGTTGATGGAAATTTAGATTTTATTTCTTTAAATATTCTCAGATGCTATCATTCGTAAAAGGGCATCATCGTTATTTATTTTAATGTGTTTACCCGTTAATTGGATCAGGTTGTTTGCCGCCAATTCATTTATGGCGCGGAACAAACTTTCATACACCGTACCAGAAAACGATGCCAGATCCTGCCGGCTCATTTCAATATTAATGTATCCCTCATTATTCAACCCGAATTGCTTTTTAAGCGTGATAAGCGCTTGAGCCACCCTTCCTTTAACCGACATATGAACAAAGTTGCGCATTCGTTTTTCAGACTCCTGCAATTCGTTTGCAAAAAACCGCATCAGCTTAGTGGTAAATGCATGGTTTATATTAAGTGTCGCCTCAAAGAAAGCCATCGGCACATAACAAACCGTAACAGCCTCAATAGCTGTGGCAGAAAC
>CBFGNU010000390.1:0-2788 GCA_965650195.1 uncultured Mucilaginibacter sp.
ATTTGGAACCACTTCAAATTCTCTGTTTTTATTACCTGATCTTACCGATACTAAAAACCTTTCGTGTAAACCTTCCATAACAAATAAGTTTAGTGGTTTATATAACAAGTAATGTGGTGGTTATGTTTGAGGGGATAACCTTATCGACTGTACAAGTTATTAAACGGGAAGTGCGAATAGCACATTGGGTTCACTCGTTAAGTAGTGGAGCAGTAAGCAGTCCTTGGCATTATTCATAATTATTTCCGTCAATGATTGGATCAGTTTATTTACACTGTTTAGAGTATCATTGTCGGTTATCTTACCTTCATCGTTCACTTTTGTTTTTACAAACGGGATGAGGAGCTGTGTGTCTGAAGTCATTCGTGCCTCAATTATTAATAATGTTCCTAAAAGGGATTGATGTGCTTTTTCGCCCGATAAAGAAGCCGTGATGAGCGCTACCGGTTTTTGTGAAAATTCCATTGAGGAAACTGTCCAGTCGATAGCATTTTTCAATGTACCCGGAACGCCGATCGCATATTCGGGGGTGCAAATTAATACCCCTTCGGCCTCACTCAATTGTTTGCGAAAATCTTTAACTTCTTCGGGGACCGATTCGTTATCCAAATCGGGATTAAAATGTGGAAGGGTTGACAGTCCTTCAAAAATAGTTATGTTAAACGACTCTGATGTAAGATCCGCTATCGCTTTTATAAGATTTAAATTGGAAGAAGTTTTCCTGGTACTTCCGCAAATTGCGAATATTTTTATTTCCTTGATCACAAATAGCGTCAGTTAAATTCATTCAAAAATACATATTTGTGATTCCACCCAGGCAGTTAAACGCTGTTAACAGGGATAATAAAGTAAGGTATAGCCCACAGAATTTTTGATGAGGCAAGATAGGCAAATAGCCGCTATTTGTTAATCGCAATACAGGGAATATGAAAATCAAGGGTGATCCGCACTGATCCAAAGTGATCCAAAATGATCCAAAAAACGCCGAAAAACAGCTAATTTTAATCTTTTACAATTATCTTATAATCAGACACTTACAACAAATACACAGCTAATTTTCCTGACGAATAAGTAGTTTCACATTAAATAGTTAACTGCTTAATATTCAATAAAATAGCCTTTTATTTTTTTGGTGACGCATTTATTTTGGATCACCCTCCGCTTAAATTTTTAGTTTATCCAAACATCCGCAGGTAAAAAGTGTTTACTTTACAATACAAACTCTATATTAGCACTTAACAACTACTTAAACGGCACATGGCTAAAATATTAATTATAGACGATGAGCGGGCGATCCGCAATACGTTACGTGAGATACTTGAATATGAAGATTATGAGGTTGATGATGTAGATAACGGCATCGACGGCCTGTCTATGATAAGCGAAAATAACTACGACCTGGTGCTGTGCGACATAAAAATGAACCGCATGGACGGCATGGAAGTGCTTACCGAGGGTTTATTGCTTAAACCAGATCTGCCTTTCATTATGATATCCGGCCACGGAACGGTGGAAACAGCGGTTGAGGCCAGCAAAAAAGGTGCATTCGACTTTATATCCAAACCTCCTGATCTGAACCGTTTGCTTATAACCGTACGCAACGCGTTAGATCGTGGCAGTTTGGTGGTAGAAACCAAGGTTTTAAAGCGCAAAGTATCTAAAGTAAGGCCAATACTAGGCGAATCACAAACAATAGGCAAGATCAAAGAAACCATAGAGCGCGTTGCCCCTACCGATGCCCGCGTACTGATAACCGGTGCCAACGGCAGCGGTAAAGAACTGGTGGCACGCTGGCTGCACGAGAAATCAAACCGCTCAAATGCCCCGTTAATAGAAGTAAACTGCGCCGCCATACCGTCTGAACTGATTGAAAGCGAACTATTTGGTCACGAAAAGGGGTCTTTTACCTCCGCTGTAAAGCAGCGTATAGGTAAGTTTGAGTCGGCCTCCGGCGGAACGCTGTTCCTGGATGAGATAGGTGACATGAGCCAGTCCGCTCAGGCCAAAGTGCTCCGTGCCTTACAGGAAAGTAAGATAACCCGTGTTGGCGGCGAGAAAGAGATTGAAGTGGATGTGCGTGTTGTCGCCGCAACCAACAAAGACCTGCTCAAGGAAATTGAAGACGGTAACTTCCGCATGGACCTTTACCACCGTTTGAGTGTGATACTGATACATGTACCGCCATTAAGTGAGCGCAAGGATGACATTCCGTTGCTTACCCAGAATTTTTTAGAAGAGATATGCAGTGATTACGGCATGCCGGTTAAAAAGGTGTCAGAAGGCGCTATGGAAGCCCTAAAGGCCCTGCCATGGACCGGTAACATCCGTGAGTTACGCAATATGATTGAGCGCCTAATTATATTAAGCGATAAGACCATAACTGAGGATGATGTACGGTTGTTTGCCAACCCATCAGCGCCTGTTACCGCTACGGCACATGCAGCCACAGCTGCTGCCGCTCCGCAAACAGACTTTAACCAGTTCAAAAACTTCCAGGAATATAAAGACCACGCAGAGCGCGAGTACATCAAATTCAAGCTGGAGAAGAATAACTGGAACGTATCAAAAACCGCTGACGATATAGATATTCAACGAAGTCACTTATACAGTAAAATAGAAAAATATGGTTTAAAGCGGGGTGAGTAATTCCCCGCTTTAAATTAAAGTATTACCTTTGTGTATGCCGTATAAAGAACGCGATATCAGCAAACTATACTACACCATGGGCGAAGTTTCGGCCATGTTTGATGTTAATCCCTCGCTGATACGGTTTTACGAAAAAGAGTTT
>CBFGNU010000391.1:0-2783 GCA_965650195.1 uncultured Mucilaginibacter sp.
AATCTACCAGGTTCTCAGCAATCTCCTGACTGTTCTCTACGGTGTGATCATCCAGCCAATCCAACACATCGTCTTCCTTTTCGGAGCGCTCCATCATGCTTAGCGTGGGCTTTTCATCCTTACACACCACCGAAAACAGCTTGTCGCTTACGTAAGTCACATCATCGACACTCAACTTAAGCGCCATTACGCGTTTAAAGGCATCGGGCACCAATTTTAGGTGTTTTAAAAGCGATGCTGAACCTCGCACCACTGCCGATGCCGGATTATTTAGCTCGTGGGCCAATCCCGCTGAGAGTTTACCCAGCGCCATCATCTTTTCGTTTTGCTGTTGCAGCGCTGTGAAAGTACGAATGCGGTTAGCCATAACATGCACCAGGGCCTGCGTCAGCTCAAAGTAACTACGGATCATGGTATCCTCGTATTTTATCGGGAAAAACAGAAAAGTTAACGTTTCTACAACTTCGGCGTTACCTGTTGTGATCTTCCCGCGCGAGAACGGCAAGTGACCGGTAATATCTTGCGACTCAAACACGGCAATCTCACGCATCTCCTTGCCTTGCGGCATACATAAACGGAAGCTTCCTTCAATAACAATGTAAGTGCCTTTAATTGGGTCGTTGGGTATAAAAACGCGGTCGCCCGGTTGAAGCGTTAATTGATCGCTATGATCCAGGAACCATTGCAGTTGTTCAACGGGCACATCTTTAAGGGCATCAATATTTTGCAGCCAGGCTGCGCTAACTTTATCCATAGGTAAGGGATTATGGTATAAATTTAGCAGGAAAAGTTGAGAAAGTTAACTCTTATCCAACACATCCTCCGCGGCCTCAGCCACCTCAGGCTCCATGATGTTCTTTTTAGGGAAATTGAACAACAACGAAGAAAGCACCGGTATTATAAAAATGCCCACGGTGAAAATAGATACATACATATCCATTTGCTCGCCCTCAATAAAATGCGCCAGCGGACTATCTTTATCGAAATGAGTATATAATGATGATGTTAATTTGATACCCAACACACCGATAACAATAAAAGCGATAGCTTCCAGAAAAGTAAACTTCTCCATCAACTTAACAAACGCCTGCGCCACAAAACGCATGGCCAATATACCAATGAAGACACCCGTATATATTAAAAATACGTGGTCGGTGAAAGCCACGGCGGCAAATACGTTATCAATAGAAAAGGCAAGGTCCATCAGCTCAACCAGGGCGACGGTTGCCCAAAAGGGACCGATCATACCAACGGTTGATTTATACAACCAGCTTTCTTCCTTTTTTATGGATTCCTCTTCCCCTTTTTCGGCAGATTTATTTTTGAAATAACTGAATGCCAGGTAAAGCAGATAAAGGCCCCCCAATGGTTTTAACCACCATATTTTTACCAGCCACGAAGCCAACAAAAGACAAATCCCTCTGAAAACATACGCACCTATTATTCCGTACTTAAGCGCTTTACTACGTTGGTTTTTAGGCAGATCAAGCACCATTGTTGCCAATACGGCGGCATTATCAACCGATAAAAGGCTTTCAATAACTATAAGATTTAAAACTATAAGCAATCCTGCTTTTATGTCTTCGCCTAAAAGCGAATGTAAAATGTCCATGTAAGTATGTTATATTTTATGTTAGACCAACAATGCAAATATCTGTTACAAGATGCTAAATGATATTGGTATTCAGCATGGTTTTTAAAATATTGGCCTGAGCATCAAAACCCGCTATGTTTTGCAGGAAGTTAATATCAGTAATTTTCTTATAATTTTCAGCTAATAGGCTGCTCACCTCATGCGGGATATGTATCCGGGCTAGGGCAGCGCTGCTTTGCAGCTGGTCGTTTTTGTCTAAAAGCTCTTGTATTATCCGCTCGTTTCGGGTTACTTCGGTGGCTTGGTCTATGGTTGCTAAAATCCCGGCATCGCAAAGCAAGAACAAGTTGCGCGAAGGATAGAACAGGTAATAAGTGTCCTCGTCTATAAACTTATAAACCTCGAGCGCCAGGTTGCCGGTTTTCAGTCCGCAGTAAAACTCGGTTCTAAAATCGTGTTTACATGCCTTACCCATTAATTTGCGCTCAATGACCGCGCTGGCATGGCTATAAACTTCGTTAGGATTGTAGTTGGTTAGTTCCGCCAGAATTTCGGTGCTTATATCAAAAAAGTAGTCCTGCGCATATCTTGCGCTAAAAGCGTTTATGTTTTTGGCAAAAGGATACTCGTGTACATCTTCTGATAGCACTTCATATAATTTGCGAAGAGAGGTATTTATTCGTAGTGCCTGCCGTTGCTTGTCATTATTGAAATCGGCGTAGTTAAAATCGCTATCCTGTACACTCTGTATAAGGTCCTTGTTAAGTTGTATCTCTTCAAATAAAAGCGAGGTACTGCGTTCGTTGATCTTTTTAATTTTTTTCAGAAGATCAATTACCGCCGAGGTGAATTGAACATGGAAGAGCTCTAACTTATTAATGTCAAGCTCGGGATTGGTTTCATACAGCCTGTGGATAACCTGTGTACGCAAGTATATTTTATAAACTATTTCGTCTTCAAAGAAGGCGGATAAATGGTGTAGTTTATTTAATAACCGGGTCGACTCGCATAATATCGGGTTGTCATCCATGCTCACTCATCAGCTTACGTTGGTTACGTTCTTTCTTAATTCGGTTTCCAAGGTTTGTAATTCCGTGTTTAACAGTTTGCGGTTTTGCGTGCCTTGCTCATGTATTTGTTTTACCTCGTTCAATGTCTCAATTAATGATTGCGTAGTGCGTTTCAATGT
>CBFGNU010000392.1:0-2768 GCA_965650195.1 uncultured Mucilaginibacter sp.
CATATATACCATACGCGCCGCTAACTTTATATGCATAGGTTAATGAATGCGTAGTTAACAATGGTTTCTGTTTCAATTTTTCTGTAGCATCGTCTTTGTTATCGCTGGTAATGCCTATCGAAACGAGATTCGGATTTTTAAGCTCCTTAAGAATACCGTTTATGGTTTCAAAGCTTTCTGTACATGGTGGGCATTCTACCCCCCAAAACACCATCACTATGGCTTTTCCATCAAAATTTTCCTGTTCAATGGCATTTTTTAAAGGATTTACATCAAGCGTATTTCCTTCTGCTAAAACACCGGTTTTAATAGACGCAAAGCGTTTTACCATCTCAGCCATCATTGCCTTTTGCTCCTCCGGCATTTTTACGAGCATAACTTTACCGCCGGGTGCACCCGGAGCACCTTTGCCTCTTAAGGTGTAATCTCCGGAGTTTATCAACTTAGTATACTGATAATACTTTAAAGCATTTCCTTGCTCGTCGTACACAAGCATAGACGTATCTAAAGGCATATTGCTCTGACGTATTTGCCCGGTTACCTGAGCCGAAGCTTGTAAGCCTGAAAAGCCCAGCAAAAGTGTAATGATAAGGTTTCTCATTTGGTTGGTTTTACGCTTTATAATTACGGTTAATCTGTTGCAAAGTGTTGCATGTTACAACAAGCAATATTCACAAAGCATTAGTAATCAATTATATATAAAAAACACTGTTGCAGGTGTTGCAAAGTGTTGTATATATTTCTGCAACACCCTTAATATATGGGCGGGAACTTGACAGGATCACTATCGCTTACCATGCTATACACCGCTTCTATTACATCATCGATAGAAGGCTTGGTGTAATAGTCGCCGTCTGATCCGTATGGTGGGCGATGATCCTTAGCACAAAGAGTTTTAGGCGGACAGTCTAACATGTAATATCCTTTTTGCCCTTCAATAACCTTTTGCAATATATAGGCTGATGCTGCTCCCGGCAGGTCCTCATCAACAACAAGCAGTTTATTGGTTTTGCTTAATGAGTTTCCGCATAAATTCTCTGTATCAAAAGGATACAAGGTTTGCGGATCAACCACCTCAACATTAATACCCATTTCCTGCAATTCATCCGCAGCTTCCATCACAATACGAAGCGTTGATCCGTACGACACTATGGTAATATCGCTGCCCTCGCGCATTAGTTCGGCCTTACCTAACGGAACAGTGAACTCGCCTACATTGGCAGGCATCTTTTCCTTTAAACGATAACCGTTAAGGCACTCAATTACAATAGCAGGCTCATCGCCACGTAAAAGCGTATTGTACATACCCGCGGCTTGCGTCATATCCCGCGGAACGCATATGTGCAGCCCCCGCATGGTGCTCAATATCATGCCCATCGGCGAGCCGGAGTGCCATATACCTTCCAGACGGTGCCCGCGTGTACGTATAATAAGCGGAGCCTTTTGGCCACCCGCCGTGCGGTAGCTTAAGCTGGCCAGGTCATCGCTTATAACGGTTACGCCGTATAGCAGGTAGTCCATGTATTGAATCTCGGCAATGGGGCGTAAACCACGCATCGCCATGCCCATACCCTGCCCTATTATTGATGTTTCTCTGATACCGGTATCAGAGATCCGCAGATCGCCATACTTGGCCTGTAAGCCCGCGAACCCTTGGTTAACGTCGCCAATAGCGCCCAGATCCTCGCCAAAGGCTACAATAGCCTTATCGCGCTCAAAATTAGCATCAAAACAAGCATTGAGTATCTCACGGCCATCCAACATGCGGGCGTTAGGCTCGTATACTGCCGGTATCGCTTCAATTTTTAACGGAGATTCCGGCGTATCCGAAAACAGCTTGGTATTAAATCTTTGGTAATTCTTCTTATTCTCAGATGCAAGCCACTTACTCAAAGCCGCCCTGGCATCGGTAGGTTCAGACGCAGTTAAGCGCAATGCTTTTCTGGCAGCTGCTATAGCGTCTTTTCTTCCGGGATCCACGCAAGCACGCAAAGCTGCTGCAATTACATGTATATCATCCCCAAAAACCGACTGGTTAACCAGCGTATCCAATAAACGGGCAGCTTCGTCTATATCCGTTTTTATTTCGGCACCTAATTCATTCCATGCTTCACGCTGAAAGCCACGCACGGTTTTTTTGGCGGCGGCTTCTAATGTCTCTAATTCTTCTTCGGTTGCTATAGCAGCTTCGAGCATCCATTTGCGCATTTTCAGCAAGCAATCATGCTCAGCTTCCCACTCTAACCGTTCCTCAGATTTATAGCGCTCGTGGGATCCGGAAGTTGAATGCCCCTGTGGCTGGGTCATTTCTGTAACGTGGATCAAAACAGGCACATGTTCTTCACGGCATAGCCTTATGGCAATCTCGTAGGTTTCGCACAAGGCAACGTAATCCCAGCCCCGCACTTTAAATATCTCGACACCATTGGTGCCGGTTTCGCGTTGGAAGCCTTTTACAACTTCAGATATATCTTCTTTTACCGTCTGTAAACTTGCCGGGACAGAAATTGCGTAGGCATCATCCCAAACAGACAACGCCATGGGCACCTGTAATATGCCGGCAGCATTCAACACCTCAAAAAACAAACCTTCGGATGTAGCGCCGTTACCAATTGTGCCGAAAGCTACCTCATTGCCGTTAACAGAAAAATTGGTAAGATCAGACAGTTCTTCGTTCTGCCTATATAATTTAGAGGCATAAGCCAAACCCAGTAAACGCGGAATAGAGCCCCCGGTGGTTGAAATGTCCGACGCACAATTCATCGCCT
>CBFGNU010000393.1:0-2768 GCA_965650195.1 uncultured Mucilaginibacter sp.
ATCGTCTTTCAGATTTTTTATAACTGCACCGGCCATTAGGTAAAAAAGCACGGCCGTACCTATGGCTGAGGCTATAACAGGCGCCAACAACGGATCGACCAAAATAAAAGCGAAAGTGGCAAAGAATGGCATAATAGGCGCGGTAAGCCCTATAACTTTTAGCCTGTCGCCAACGCCCTCAAATATAATACGCACCTTCTCTACATAAAAAAGCGACTCGAGGTTGTTGTAGCCCATATCATTCAGCACATAACCACAAATAAGATAATAAACAGCCAACAGCAATGTTATTATCAGCAACGAATGGCCTTTGCTTATTTTTATTTTACTGAACAGCATTTGTAGGGTTATGGGTTTTACTTAAACCATGGTTGGTTTTTTCCCAATAAAAGGGTTTTACAATAAGTTGATAAAGGCCTTTATAAGCCGCCCACGAGTGTAATAACCAATAAACAGGGTTGGCTATGGCAAATAGTATAAGCTCGTAATAACGGCGCTTAAACACCGCCATCATGTTAACATATATCATTAATATATTACCTACCATAAGGTTGATAATTGACATGAACAACACCCAATCCGGAAACAGCGTACGAATAGTTTCCAGGCCGAATATCAGGTAGCAAAAAAATATGCACAGCAGCAATGGATAAACTAAAAACGTTATAGGCGTAGCTCCAATAAAAAAGTTAAAACCCAGAAAGCCCTTCCAGCCCAATTTTCTCCATAGGGCAACCGGGTTGCGCATATGCACCAGGTGCGTTTGCATATAACCTTTTATCCAACGCGAACGCTGGCGCACCCAGTTAAACATTTCGTTGTTGGCCTCTTCATAAGTAGTAGAATTAATAATAGCTACTTTATATCCTTTATCATACGCACGTACACCCAAATCAGCGTCCTCTGTAACATTGAAGGGGTCCCAACCACCAAGCTCAATCAGGTATTCAAATTTAAAGTGGTTACTGGTGCCGCCCAGCGGAATGGGTATATCAAAGGTATCAAGCCCCGGCAGCATATAATCAAACCAGTACGAATACTCGAGCGTAAACATGCGGGTAAGAAAGTTCTCGTTGCGGTTAAAGTAGTTAAGCGCGCTTTGAATAACGATGTAATTCTCGGGCAGTTTAGCAAACAATGCTACTACTTTTTTAAGCTGATCGGTATCTGGCACATCCTCGGCATCGTAAATGGTAAGGTATTTTCCCCTTGAAAAATGCAGCCCGTAATTACAAGCCTTAGGTTTGGTTTTAGGCATGTGGAACGGAACCACAATTACCTCAAACACCGCCGGGAAATCTAAATTACGTACCGCGTTAAGTGTTTTATCGTCGTCCTCCTCAATCAGTAATTTTATGTCGAGCTTTTCGCGCGGATAGTCAATGCTCTGCAGGTTCCAGATGAGTTTTTTTATCAGTTTATCTTCTTTATACACCGGCAGGTGGATGGTGTATATAGGCAAATCATCTTCAACTACATCTCTAACTTCCTGTTTGCTAACGGCTACATCTAACTCAAACCGCGAACCTACCAGTGCCAAAAACAGCTTAAATACTATCGCTATCAAGAAAAAGCTGCTAAGCAATACGTTTATTATGATGGATGTATTTTTAAAACTTAGTACCAAACCAGCCGTTACAATCGCCAGTACTCCGAAGGTAAATACTAATTGCGGGGTGGTAAAAGTAGTAAGTGCAGAGTTTTTAGGGTCGCGGTTAAGCAACTCAAATACTGCGGACTTAACATATTTTTGCCCCAATAAAACGTGGCTTAGCCAGGTGATATCTAAATCTGACGCAACTATTATTTGGGGCTCAAGGTTATAGGTAGATCTTAAATAATTAATAAACGCCTCGTCGCTAGGGTCGGCCATCAGGGCAACTATCTTATTATTTTCAATACGCAGTGGCAAAGCCAGGTGCTGATCGGCAAATTTCAGCTCAATTTTGTCCAGCACTTCCTGGTCAAAGCCCTCCTCACGTATCTGCTGAAAAACATAACCTTCGTTGCTTAGCGATCGCTCGTAGTTTTTGCGGGATATATAGCCGAAATTAAGTGCTATTTTAACATAAGATAAACCCGACCGTCGCGAAAAATCATCGATCCTTTCCTGGTCGGCTTCAGTTAAAAAGCCATCGCGTATTAAAAGCCTGGGGACAGATAACTGCATGTGTTATAGTGAATACCCCGGTGCCTGTGGCACCGGGGCGTATAATTAGTCGGTAAATATATCCTGTGATTTTTGAACCTTAGCACGTATGTAAAGGAACGACAACAGTATTAGCACCAACATGGCCAATAGTATATACAAGTTGTAGCTTTCCCAAAAACGGGTAAGTACGCTCTTTGTATCAATATACTCCAGGTTTTCGCTTGATTTACTGATATTAAACAAATACTTGTTGTTATTTACATCAGATATAGCCACGTTACTTGAAAGGGTAGAGAGTTGCTCGGTGATAGATCGCGACGCTGACGTGAAGGCATCGTCCAGATGCTTACCGGTTGCTGTTAACACAAGCATTGCGTTGTTGCTGCGCCCGTAAAATATCTGGGCCAACCCGTTTGACACCGAGTCAGAAAGCTCGTATACTATCTTGTTGGTTTCGTTATTGTATAACCTAAACTTACGGTCAAACCTAATAGGTGCGTCCGGAAACTCTTTCATCAACGGATCGTCAGCAGACAACAGAGCGATAATATGATTCTTTTTCAAATCGTTCACATCCATGTCGGCAGAGTAAGTAAACTCGGGGAAATTATTAGCG
>CBFGNU010000394.1:0-2766 GCA_965650195.1 uncultured Mucilaginibacter sp.
CAGCGGGTGTGGCACCTATGGCTTTACGTACACCAATTTCGCGTGTCCGCTCAGTAACCGATACCAGCATAATATTCATTAGGCCGATAGCTGCACCAAGGAGTGTAATAATGCCAATGCCAAAACCGGCTATGGTCATACCTGTAATTTGTCCGGATAATTGCTGCTGAATAGAATCGCTCCGCACTATCTCAAAATTGTCTGGCGCTGCTACACCAAGTCTGCGTATATTTCTAAACATGGAAGTGGCCTCGCCGGTAGTAGCATCCAGCGCCTCGGGGCCTTTAACCATTACAGCAATAGAGAATGACGGATTAGCGCTGGTAGCAATTTGCTTGGCTTTTAAAATTGGAATAAGGCATATGCGGTCGGCACCGCCACCCATTGCCGATCCTTTTGGCGCAAACGTTCCTATTACTCTGTACTTATGACTACCAACATAAATAGATTTATTAATTGGATCTTCCTTTTTAAAGAGCTTATCCCTTACCTCTTCTCCTATCATAACCACGTTAGCCCCATGCTGTAGCTCGGTGTCCGAAAAATTTCTACCCAGCGCCAGCTTATAGCCATTGGTTTGGATGTAATTTTCGTTTGATCCTGTTATGTTAACATTGGGGTTGGTTTTATTGCTTGCATATTTGGCAACAGCTGTTCCCGAAACGTTCAGGTTGATGGCTACTGTTACCGGCAATTTGAATTTTTCTCTGAAACGTGCTGCCTGGTCGTAACGTATGGAGGGATAAGTTTTTCTACGCCCACCTCCAAAACGTATTCCCGAACCTCTGTTCTGAATAGTAAATGAGTTGGCGCCTAAGCTTGAGAATGCATCTGTTGTGTATTGCTTAATCCCCTCAACCGCTGTTAATATGCCCACAAGGGCCATTATACCTATGGCTATAATTAATGATGTAAGCGATGTACGTAAACGGTTACCTGCGATAGACTGCAGGGCAATAGAAACATTTTCGCGAAAACTGGTTTTTACCGGCATGGGATAAATATAGAAAAACTAATTGTAAGACTACCCGTTGCGGTTATTGTTACACCAACTTTAACAAAACACAAGTTCATTAAAAGGTATTTTAATCGCTTTGTAATAAAAACAAGCTTTAAGCGGTTAGGTTCTTTTTTTGCTATTTTTGCGCCTTATGGCAAAAAAAGGCATTTTATTAGTAAACCTTGGCACACCGGATAGTCCTGAAACTGCAGACGTACGTAAATACCTTAACGAGTTTTTAATGGACCCCAGGGTGATTGACGTTAACCCTGTTTTACGCACTGTTTTGGTTCAGGGCATTATAGTGCCGTTTAGAGCGCCAAAATCTGCCAAGCTATATAAAGAGATCTGGAGCAAAGAAACCGGATCGCCATTACTGCATTACAGTGTTTTACAGCATAAGGCTTTACAGGAACGCCTGGGCGATGAGTACCAGGTTGAGCTGGCCATGCGTTATCAAAGCCCTTCAATAGAATCGGCATTAGAAAGATTGAAGCAAAACCTGGTTAGCGATATTAAAGTTATCCCCATGTTTCCGCAATATGCCTCAGCAAGCACAGGTTCTGTACATGATAAGGTTATGAAGCTGGTGAGCACCTGGCAAACCATACCTAATATAGCGTTCATCAATTCTTTTCATGATGATAATCTGATGATTGCTACTTTCGCACAAAATGCGGTAAAATATCAGCCTGAAACTTACGATCATATTTTATTCAGCTTTCACGGCCTGCCACAGCGCCAGCTTATAAAATGCGACCATACCGGCAGTTATTGTTTAAAAGTCGATGGTTGCTGCGAAACTTTGAATGACACCAATAAACTTTGCTACTCTGCACAGAGTTATGATACAGCACGTTTGATTGCCGAACAATTAAATCTTCCAAAAGAAAAGTACACCGTCTGCTTCCAATCGCGCCTGGGTAATGATCCCTGGGTGCAGCCCTACACCAGCCAGGTAATTGCGCAGTTAGCTAAAGAAGGCAAAAAACGCTTGTTAGTATTCTGCCCTGCCTTTGTTGCCGATTGCCTTGAAACCGTTTACGAAGTTACTGTGGAGTATGGCGATGAGTTTAAAGCCTTAGGTGGCGAGCATGTGCAATTGGTGGAAAGCCTTAATGATTCGCCAACGTTTATAGATGCGTTGGAACGGATGGCGAGAAGGTAGCAATCCACCGTCATGGCGAGCGATAGCGTAGCCATCTCTTTAAGCTGAGCCGCTATCCCGACCACCATGCTTATCAACCCTTAACGTCCGCAGTAGATCAGTGCGCTCGTGATGACGTGTTACACCGCTATAGGCAACTCATCGTCCTCTTTAGCAACTATTATCGGGTTAACCGTTTCATCATCCTTTTCTACACGTAAATTACCGATGATATGTTGCTGACGCGCCGGTGTATTTTTACCCATAAAATATTCAAGCAAGCCTTTTATATTGGCATCCCGCAATATCACCGGGTCAAGACGCATATCCTTACCTATAAATAAGCCAAACTCTTCGGGCGATATCTCGCCCAATCCTTTAAATCGGGTTATCTCTGGTTTAACGCCCAATTTAGCAATGGCATTACGGCGCTCTTCATCGCTGTAGCAATAAATGGTTTCTTTTTTGTTGCGCACCCTGAATAGTGGCGTTTGCAGAATAGATACGTGGACGGCCTTTACCTGATCAGGAAAGAACTGCAAAAAGAAGGTCATCAATAGCAAACGGATGTGCATACCATCAACATCGGCATCGGTAGCAATTACTATGTTGTTGTAGC
>CBFGNU010000395.1:0-2752 GCA_965650195.1 uncultured Mucilaginibacter sp.
TATTAGCTAAAGAATATTATCCAGTTGAGTCGGCTACATATAAAAGGATCGTAGCTTCAGGGTTTTAAGTAATGAAATTAAATCGATTAGTGTTTTTTTCTTTTGTTCTTGTCATCTCATCGGGATGTCTTTACACAGTTAATGAACGGAATTCTCTTAGCATCGTTTTTAACGATAGTAAATTAAGGGCGCGTTTTATAAAAAATTATATTGATAGTGTTCGAAATAAAGACCTGATTATACCGGGCGCTATTGAAGCAGCTTTCTATAATGGAGACAGTTTACGGTGGGATGAAAGTTTAGTATATTTCAGTAGCTCGCCAAAGGAATGGTATCTTGTTAATTTTAGCTCAACGCCAGGTTCTATTGAAAGAATTTATAATCCGGATCTATCCCGCGAAGCTATTAGTCGAAAAGAAGATCTGACCGAAGAAAAGATCGCGCAAATCGAATCACGTTATCGTAAACAAATACTAGATTCGGTAATTATATACGGGAGAAAGCACCATTTGCCGGATTCGATTATTTTTAATACCATAATTGAGAAGCCACCATATGATAAGTAGCACCGCGTTAGGGATAGCAGCGGATACCGGCCATGCGCCTAAGGCCCTGCAGGCGTATGAGCGTATAGCCCGGCCCGAAGGGAACGCCATTATTTATCATATAATAGTTAGGTAGTTTTTAAGTTACGGCGAAATTGAATAAATAATAATACCGATGTAACGATGTAAGGAAGGGTATTTATTAAATTAAAAATTGCCGGACTATCAAAACCCTCTGAAAAGTCCACTAAGTCAAATTCCATGTTAATCAACGCCAATTGAATCCATCCGCCCGGCAGCAAAAACCAGGCTAATAAACTAAGTATTATATTGTTTTTTACAACTTGGTAATTATTTAAGAGTATCGTTAGCGATAATATCGCCATAATTAGACAATTTATAAACACATCACGAAATGTTAGCGGATAGAAAGCCTTTCTTATCAAAAAATCGCTTTCGGAGTTGTTAAAAATTGCATCGGCAATCCACAAAAATACAAAGCCGGTCAAAACAATTGCCGATGATATAAATACTAATTTTCTGTAAAACACTATTGCCATAATCTAATTTACGGTTATTGTATCACACAGCAAATTAAACCACTCATCCAACTAACAATCAACCCAATCCAGCCACTCACCAAAAAAGAAAAACTTTTTGCCCCAACCGCTTGACTATCATAAAATAAACCTGTACTTTTGCAGTCCCGAAAACTGCCCGCCAATGAAGGATGGCAGCGGGATTAAAAAAAACAAAACAAGAAAGCAAGAATGCCTACTATTCAGCAATTAGTTAGAAAAGGTAGAGTAGCTCTGGTTGACAAGAGTAAGTCGCCAGCGTTGGACAGCTGTCCACAGCGAAGAGGCGTATGCACACGCGTGTATACCACTACCCCTAAAAAACCAAACTCAGCAATGCGTAAAGTTGCCCGTGTGCGCTTAACCAATGGTAAAGAAGTTAACGCCTACATCCCTGGTGAAGGCCACAACTTGCAAGAACACTCTATCGTTTTGATACGTGGTGGTCGTGTTAAAGACTTACCGGGTGTACGTTACCACATCATTCGTGGCGCGTTAGATACTTCTGGCGTTGCAGGTCGTAACCAGCGCCGTTCTAAATACGGTACTAAACGCCCTAAACCAGGACAAGTAGCCGCGGCTCCAACAAAAGGCAAAAAGAAATAATTAAAGGAGGATAGTAGTAATGAGAAAGTCAAAACCAAAAAAAAGAATCCTTCTTCCTGATCCAAAATTCAATGATATTTTGGTAACCAGGTTTGTAAATAACATGATGTACGACGGTAAAAAATCTACCGCGTATTCAATATTCTATAACGCAGTTGAGATTGTTGAGAAAAAAACAAGCGAGAACGGTTTAGAGACCTGGAAAAAGGCTTTAAACAATGTTATGCCGGCTGTTGAAGTAAAAAGCCGCCGTGTAGGTGGTGCTAACTTCCAGGTACCAACCGAGGTTCGTCCGGAGCGTAAAATTGCTTTGGGTATGAAATGGTTGATCAGCTATGCACGTCGTCGTGGCGAAAAAACCATGATGGAGAAATTAGCAGGCGAGATCATATCAGCAGCTAAAGGTGAAGGTGCAGCAGTGAAGAAGAAAGAAGATACGCACAAAATGGCTGAAGCCAACAAAGCGTTCTCTCACTTTAGATTCTAATTAGTGGATTATTGAATTAGTGAATTATTGATTTGGTAACATCAACCTAATCAGTAATTCATTACTTCGCAGATTTAGTGAACACGTAATCTTCATTAATTCAATAATTCAATAACTCAATAATTAATATGTCAAGAGATCTAAGATATACAAGAAACATAGGTATTGCCGCTCACATTGATGCCGGTAAAACCACTACAACTGAGCGTATTCTTTACTATAGCGGCGTTAGCCACAAAATAGGCGAGGTACACGAAGGTGCAGCTACAATGGACTGGATGGCGCAAGAGCAGGAACGTGGTATTACTATCACATCTGCAGCTACTACAGTTGGTTGGAAATACAGAGGGCAAAACTACCATATCAACATTATTGATACCCCGGGACACGTGGATTTTACCGTAGAGGTGAATCGTTCTTTACGTGTGCTGGATGGTTTGGTTTTCCTTTTCTCTGCTGTTGATGGTGTTGAGCCACAATCAGAAACCAACTGGAGGCTTGCTAACAACTACAACGTTGCCCGTATAGGCTTCGTT
>CBFGNU010000396.1:0-2741 GCA_965650195.1 uncultured Mucilaginibacter sp.
CCACCACTTTGGTTGGGTTGCCGAAGAGGCGGTTGATTATGCGCGCGAGCAGGTAGCAAAATTAATAGGTGCAAGCGAGAAAGAGATCATTTTTACTTCGGGCGCTACCGAGTCGGACAACCTGGCTATCAAGGGCGTTTTCGAAATGTATAAAGAAAAAGGTAACCACATTATAACAACGGTTACCGAGCATAAAGCAGTATTGGACGCCTGCAAGCACGTTGAAAAATTAGGCGGAAAGGTTACTTACCTGCCTGTTAAAGAAGACGGGCTGGTTGATCTTGCTTTGTTAGAAGCTGCCATGACGCCCGAAACCATCCTGGTATCGGTAATGTACGGCAACAACGAAATCGGTGTTATACAACCCGTTAAAGAAATATCAGACATAGCCCACAAACATGGCGCTTTGTTTATGACTGACGCTGTACAAGCCGTTGGTAAAGTACCTGTTGATGTTAACAAAGATGGCATTGACCTTTTGGCTTTATCGGCACATAAATTTTACGGACCTAAAGGCGTTGGCGCTTTATACGTTCGCCGTAAAGGACCACGTGTTAAAGTTACCGCTCAAATGGACGGTGGCGGACATGAGCGTGGCATGCGTTCAGGCACTTTGAACGTACCGGGTATTGTTGGCTTAGGTAAAGCTTGCGAGCTTTGTTTACTGGAAATGGAAAGCGAAGCAAAACGTTTATCAGCCCTGCGCGATAAATTACAAGCCGGTGTAACCGTGTTGGAAGAGAGCTATGTAAACGGCAATGTTGAACACCGTTTACCGCATGTAGCTAACATCAGCTTTAAATATGTTGAAGGCGAAGGTTTGATGATGGCCATGAAAGACCTGGCAGTATCATCCGGTTCTGCGTGTACATCAGCATCATTAGAGCCATCATACGTATTAAAAAGTTTAGGTTTGAGCGACGATTTGGCACACTCTTCGATACGTTTTGGCTTAGGCAGATTCACTACCGAAGAGGAAGTTGATTACGCAATTGAAGTAACCAAAACAGCGGTTACCAACCTCCGTAACATGTCGCCGCTTTGGGAGATGTTTAAAGAAGGTATCGACCTCGACTCAATTGAGTGGGCGGAACACTAATTTTGATTTCGAATTTCGAATGTTCGATTTCGGATTTATATATAGATAAAAATTAAAGAGTGATTTGGGGAAAATCACTAATTCACTCAATCACTAATTCAAAAATTAAAAGAAAATGGCTTATTCAGATAAAGTAATTGATCATTACACTAACCCACGCAACGTTGGTACTTTAGACAAAAGCAGTCATAAAGTAGGTACCGGCCTGGTTGGTGCACCTGAGTGCGGCGACGTAATGCGTCTGCAGATAGAGGTTGGCGAAGACAACGTAATAACCGATGCTAAGTTCAAAACTTTTGGCTGCGGCTCTGCTATCGCGTCATCATCATTAGCTACTGAGTGGCTAAAAGGCAAAACCATTGACGATGCCATGAAGATTGACAACATGGATATTGTTGAGGAACTGGCTTTACCACCGGTAAAAATTCACTGCTCAGTTTTGGCAGAAGACGCTATTAAAGCAGCCATTAACGATTACCGCGTTAAAAACGGTATGGAAGCTTTAGAGCTTGAAAAATCACACCACTAATTTTTAGTAGTAAGTAGTTAGTATCAAGTAGCAAGATTTACCGTCTGTTGTATAGCAGGCCATTTGTCTACCTACTTGATACTAGCTACTTGATACCAAGTACTAGATACTTGATACTAACTACTTGATACTAATAAACAAAATGGTAACTATAACTGATAAAGCAAAGGAAAAAATAGACCACCTGATGCAGGATTCGGGGCTTGATGCTTCGTATTTTCTGAGGGTATCTGTTCAGGGCGGGGGTTGTTCAGGGTTATCGTACAACCTTGATTTTGATAACGAAGAAAAAACGGGCGACCAGTTTTTTGAAGACAGGGGAATTCGCTTCGCGCTGGATATGAAATCTTTTTTATACCTGGCAGGCACGGAGCTTGACTTTAGCGACGGGTTAAATGGTAAGGGCTTTGCCTTTAACAACCCTAACGCCAGCCGTACATGCGGCTGTGGGGAAAGTTTCTCGGTATAATATTATATACATAGCTATTTAAAGCGCTCCCAATGGGGCGCTTTTTTTGTTTAATCCAATTTCCTTTCCTTATTTTCACCCTTTGTTAAATTATCTTTAACTAAATATAAACCTGTTATCATGTTAAAATACGCCTTAAGTTTATTTGTAGCGCTGGTATTATTTCTGGGGATAAAAGGCTCTTTTGATTCCACGCAATCTGCACCATTATCGGTTCTGCCACCCGAATTAACCATTACATCATTCGCCGGTCCGGATGTTACGCCAAGTCCCGCATGTTTGGCGGTTGCACCTACAGGCGAAGTTTATGTTGGGGTTGATATGATGGGGTCATTAGGCAAAAAACCGGGCTACGGGCGTATTATAAAATTGATTGACAAAGATAATGATGGCAAAGCCGATGAGCATATAGAGTTTGCGGCAGTTAATAACCCACGTGGTATTATTGCCAGCGGTAACCAGGTATTTGTATTGCACGCCACTTTTTCGACACAAAGCGGCCTGGCAACAGGTATGGACCTGGTTGTTTTTGAGGATAAAAACAACGATGGCAAAGCTGATGGCCCTGCAAAACCATTGATACAAAATTTGAGTAATACCAAATACTTACAAGAACGCGGCACAGACCATGCTACAAACGGAAT
>CBFGNU010000397.1:0-2715 GCA_965650195.1 uncultured Mucilaginibacter sp.
ATATTGATAAAAGCTAAGGTCGCTGGTAACAAATGGATTTTTTGACTCTAAATACGATTTATCCACATCCACCTCGGCAAAGAATCCGTTAAAGGAATTTAGACAGTTGCCGCCACCAGAGTAAAACCGAAACTCGGTTACCAACGTGTTGTATTTATGATGCTGGTAACGGTTTATTGTTATGGCGGTGTTTAGTTTACCTGTACCATCTAATTTTTCTGACTGTATCAGCATACCATTAAGATATATATTAAGATATCCCCTATCACCTTGCGCCAGGCTGCTATAGTTACCTATAACCCTTATCTCAACTTCTTTTGGTGTAAAACTAAAATCGCTGTTTTTAAAGTTGTAAACACTTTTAAGGCTCCCTACACCTGACATGAAGTTGGTAGTTGCGCCAATTTGCCTGAAACTTAGTTTAGAACGATTTTCGTCAATGGTTTTGAAGAAAGTGTTTTCTGCTTTATTTATTATCAGGTAATCTCCAAAGGTGGAATTTAAAATATTTATGTTCCCCAAAGCGGTTATGGTTTTTTCGTAACCCGTATCATCGGCACCGGTTACAAATAATATTTCTGATGGAACCAAGCTGGGAGCGAGCGATTTAACAGGTATCAGTCCCTTTCTGGTCTTCACCATACGGACAACAGTATCCACCACATTTACCGCCTCTTTGTTTAGGTAAAACAAGCCTTCACCTTTTTGTGGTGTTACTTTAATCCTGCTACGTTGGTCGGCAGTTAACCGCGCAATATCGCCTACTACAACGTAGTTTTTTACACTATCCGGCAGCGTTCCTTGTGTATAAACTTCAATGTTGCGCACATCTGCTTTTTTTAAACGCGAATATGCCCATGCTACAGCTTTCAGATCATGCAGGCTGGGGTTTTTCGGATAAACAATTGCGTGCATGCTTTCAAAACTGTTGGCGATATTTACATTGGCAAAAAAGTTAGAATTGCTTTTTACCAGCGACAAGTAGGAATATGCTTTCACTTTTAACCACATTGCCGGGTTATCCAGATCCTTACACTTCTCATCAGACACGGCAAGTAAGGTTCTGATCTGTATTTTAAGGTATTTGTCGCCAGAAACATCCTCTCGGTGTAAATCAAGCACCAACTCCTGTATAGTATTTTTGGTAAGGCGGGCGCTATACGCGGGCTTGTCGTTAATAAGCACGTTTACGAATGACTTATCTCGGATGAGCGCTTGCGATGCCTCAAAGAACAACACCAGTTTACTGCCATTAATTTCAATAAGCGGATCAATTTTAAGGAAATAAGCGGTGCTTCCACTAGGGCCCGTTACGGCTTCATCATCATGCCCCATGGCTTTAAATGAAACTATTTTTTGAGCGAAAGTGGCTGTGCTCAGTAAAAATAAAAAAGCTAACAAGCTTAAAAATTTGTTCATCGGATGCGGTATGGTTAGTTTATTACGTTAAATTCAACTCTAAAATAGTTACCGCTTTCGTCGCTGCGGTAAAGCAGTTCGCCGCCCATTTCCAGTGTTATCAATTTGGCAATGGAAAGGCCCAGCCCCAGACGGCTTTCCTGGCTGGCCGTAGCATCGTTAAGCGCTTTTAGTTTATTAAACATCATCTCAAGTTCTTCCTGTCCTATAGCTATTCCCTCATCAATTATCTCGAAGACAAAGCGTTGACGCTTAAGGCTTGTTACAACCTTTATGTTATTGTTAGTTTGCGAAAATTTAATAGCATTTGATAAAAGGTTTTGAAATATCTGCCCGGCAAATACCTTATCAAGCCTAACATTGAGCGGCAGCTTCAAAACCTGGTCAACTAAATGAATATTTTTCATTTGAGCCGTTTCAACTAAACCTCTGAAAATGCGGCGCACTTCAATATTTATATCAAATATTTCCATGTTAAACTTCATCTCCGGCGATTCGATTTCTCTAACGTCCATCAGTTTATTAAGCATGTACTGCATTTTCTCGGCAGCTTCGGTAATGTAACCCAAAAATTCTTTCTGATCCGGACTTAACCTTTGTGCCTCGTCCTTAATCATATTAGCGCTCATTGTAATTGAGCCGATAAGGTTTTTAAGATCATGTCCCGCTATATTTATAAAGCTATTTTTCTGCTCATCCATTTTAAGCAGCCTGCCATACTGCATGTCGATAATGCGGTTCTTTTCAATAATTTCCTGATTTTGGACCTTTAACTGACTGTTAGATTTTTCGATCAATAACTGTTGCCTGGCTTCGCGTTCCAACACTTTAAAGCGGGCACCGGGTATAAGGCAGGAAACCGACGCAACAATAAAAAAGAACTGCCCGCCGTTGTTGATAAACTGCTCGGCCGAATCCGGGTTAATGGTGTTAAAAAATACAGACAGCAATACGCGCAAAAGAGTAAAACGATGTCAACAGTTCCCGAAGCAGATTTAGATCAGAGCGGTAATATCAAGCTCAAATTTAGAAAAGGTGAAGGAAGGGCCTTCACGTTTACTGTGTTAGAGGATTCAGCTGCGCATGATGTAAGTGGCTATGGATTCACCTTCCAGGTATTTGAGATTGATAGTGATACTGTGCTGTTTGAATTGACAGAAGACTCTGGAGGCGGTTTAGTTAATGGTGGGGCCGCCGGTACAATAACCATTGAGCCAAGTGATGATGACTTGGATTTAGATCCTAAGACATATGAGTGGAAACTAAAAGCCGCCACCCCAAATAGAACTTGGCTTC
>CBFGNU010000398.1:0-2668 GCA_965650195.1 uncultured Mucilaginibacter sp.
ATATTCTGTTTTTTTTCACGTCAGAAAACAGCAGCATCTGCTGGCTCTCTATCCATAAGGGGCCCTCGCTCCAAACAAAGCCTTCGGCTAAAATTTCGGCTTTGGCGGTTTTACTTACCAGCTTGTTAAAAGCAGGGTCAATAGCCTTTACGGTTATTAAGGGTTTTTTGGGTTGAGCCTGGGTTGAAAAGCCACCAAGCGCTATAACAATAGCGGCAAATGCGGTTCTGCGGAAATTCATAAGATCGATATATATTGGTTTACAGCACTAAGGTAATAATTTGTTTAAAATATTCTTAGGCCGTAAACATAACGTTGGTTTGTATCAATCTTATATTTTTTTAGCGTTATTCATTATCGTTATTTAACTTTAGGGTCAATTGAGAAAGTTCACCGTCATATTGATCCTTACAGCCTACCTGTTTTCAACAACTGAATTGCATCAGTTGCTGAAACTGCCTGTTGTTTTTGAGCATTATTATGAACACAAGCAGCTAAATGGTGATATTTCTTTTCTTGATTTTTTAGATATGCATTACATGCACGGCAGTCCGCTCTCCAGTGATTATGCCGAGGACATGCAACTTCCCTTTAAAACACTTGATAAGTGTGTTTGCGCAACAATACCTGTAATAGTTCCGCAGAACGTAAACATAGCTATACATCATCCCGTTCAACTTAAAAAGGAGCAGCGTTTTATTATGCAGGATGATTTTTTACCATCCTCTTATCTTTCCCGTATCTGGCAGCCGCCAAAAGCTTGTTGATCATTTTCCTATTCAAATTTTAATAAACCTTTGCTATGGTGTGGCTTGCGCTATGCTATACACCGGTTTTTTTGAATTGCAATTTATTTCAACATCACATTTTTTATGTTAGATTATATAATAGCTTTTTCTGTGAAGAACAAGCTTATTGTAGGGCTTTTTACTATTGCCCTTATAAGCTATGGCATTTTCCAGTTTACGCGGCTTCCTATTGATGCCGTACCCGATATTACTGATAACCAGGTGCAGGTGATAACCATCGCCCCATCATTTGGCGCAACGGATATTGAGCGTTTGGTTACTTATCCCATTGAGCAGGCCAACAGCAATATTCCGGGCATCAAAGAGATCAGGAGTTTTTCAAGATTCGGCCTGTCCTTAGTTACCATTGTTTTTGATGATGCCACCGACGTTTACTGGGCCCGCCAACAAGTTGCCGAACGCCTGCAGCAGGTACAAACCCAGATCCCCGAAGGCATTGGCACACCCGAGTTGGGCCCTGTAAGTACCGGCCTGGGCGAAATTTACCAGTACGTGGTTAGGCCCAAAAAAGGTTTCGAAGATAAATACGATGAAACAGAACTGCGCACCATACAAGATTGGATAGTGCGCAGGCAACTACTGGGCGTTAAAGGCGTTGCCGAGGTAAGCAGCTTTGGCGGTAAGCTTAAACAATATTCTATTGAGGTAGATCCGGGCAAACTGTTGTCGCACAACATCACCATAACCGATGTTTTTACGGCCTTAGAGAACAACAACCAAAACATCGGCGGCGCTTATATTGAAAAGGGACCGACAGTTTTATACATCCGCAGCGAAGGTTTAATAGGAAATATAAACGACATTAATAACACGGTTATCCGCAACAACGGCGATGGTACGCCTTTGTTTATTGAGGATGTGGCCGATGTTAAAACAGGTTATGCAACGCGCTACGGCGCCATGTGCTATAATGATGAGGGTGAAGTAGCCGGAGCCGTTGTAATGATGCTGAAAGGCGCCAACAGTAGCGAAGTGATCAAAAACGTAAAGGAACGCATTGCCCAGATCCAAAAAACGCTTCCGGAGGGTGTTGTTGTTGAGCCGTTTTTAGATCGCACCAAAATGGTGAATAATGCCATTAGCACAGTTGAACGTAATTTATTAGAAGGCGCTTTAATTGTGGTGCTGGTACTGGTATTGTTCCTGGGTAATTTAAGAGCAGGGTTATTAGTGTCGTCTGTTATACCACTAGCAATGCTGTTTGCTATTATCATGATGAACCTATTCGGGGTAAGCGGCAACCTGATGAGCCTTGGCGCGCTCGATTTTGGTTTGATTGTGGACGGCGCTGTAATTATTGTTGAAGCGGTGATGCACCGGCTTAGCCACGCCAAGAAGTTTAGCACAGCAAACAGCATCGACCAGCCAACCATGGACAGTGAGGTAACGTCATCTGCCGGCAAGATGATGAATAGCGCTGTGTTTGCACAAATCATTATCCTGGTGGTGTACCTGCCCATCTTCGCGTTGGAGGGTATTGAGGGGAAAATGTTCAAGCCTATGGCACAAACGGTAGCATTTGCTTTATTAGGGGCATTCATTTTATCGCTCACCTATATACCTATGATGAGCTCGGTTTTCCTCAGCAAAAAAATAAAACACTCGCCTAATTTCTCAGAAAGGCTGATGGAAAAGGTAACAACATCCTACCGCAATGCATTGGAACGGGTAATTGCTTTCCCGGAGATGTTGTTGCTAGCCGTTATTGGATTGTTCATCGTTTCTGTTTTTGTACTAACCACTTTAGGTGGCGAGTTTATCCCCGCGCTGGAAGAAGGTGATTTCGCCGTTGATACCCGTGTACTTACAGGCAGCAACATTAACACCACCATAGCCAGCACACAAAAAGCGGCGCATAT
>CBFGNU010000399.1:0-2653 GCA_965650195.1 uncultured Mucilaginibacter sp.
AGACCAGGCAAGAAGAGCTTACATCTTATCCCTGAAAAACTTTTGGGACGCTTACTATAATATCAGGGTATTGACCCTTTATGATTTTGAAAAAGGAAAAAAAATTGAATAAATACTTAACCATATGATCAAATTAACAGACATAGAAAAGGTTTACCGCACAAGTACAATTGAAACGATCGCCTTAAGCAAGGTGAATATCACCATTAACAAAGGAGAATTTGTTTCGGTAATGGGTCCTTCGGGCTGCGGTAAAAGCACCTTGCTGAATATTATGGGGCTACTGGATGAACCCAGTGCCGGGACAATACAGATCGCGGACACGCTGATCTCGGGCTATGCCGATAAAATGCTTGCGGATATGCGTAACCGAAAACTCGGGTTCATTTTTCAGAGTTACCATTTGATCAATGATCTGTCTGTGTTGGATAACGTAGAGATCCCCTTACTCTACCGCAAAGGTATCTCCGGCTCTGAAAGACGGAAAAAGGCGCTGGAAGCTTTGGAAAAAGTGGGCCTCACCGCCCGGACCAGGCATTTCCCTAACCAATTGTCGGGCGGGCAAAGGCAACGCGTAGCCATTGCAAGGGCCATTGTAGGTAATCCGGAAATTATCCTTGCGGATGAGCCCACCGGGAACCTGGATAGCGTGATGGGCGAAGAGATCATGAATATTATGCTCAATCTTAATAAAACGGAAGGCACAACCATTGTGATGGTTACCCATGACGAAAACATGGCTAACAAAACACAGCGGCTCATCCGGTTTTTTGATGGAAGGCAAGTACAATAAATCATGACTAAAAAATATAAATCATGTTAAAAAACTACGTAAAAATAGCTTTCCGGGTGATGATGCGGCAGAAGTTCTTTACCGCTGTCAGCATATTCGGTATCAGCTTTACCATTATGATCTTTTCGATCACAGCAGGGGTGGCAGATCTGATGTTTGGCGATATCGCTCCGGCTGTAAACCGGTCCAGAACCCTTTATTTCGACGGATTCAACTTTCCTAAAAATAATGGCTACGCTACTACAGCGTTCTATAACGACGCGCGAAAAATAGCGGATATTGAACGGCTTAGCATTTTCATACATGGCCAAACAGGTTCATTTGAAAAAGACAAAAAAATTGTATTAAGTGCGGCTTTTACTGACGAAGAGGTATGGAACCTCTACCAGTTTGAGTTCACCGAAGGAAAACCATTTACCCGGAAAGATGTGGCCGAAGCGCAATCTATTGCCATTATTACAGAATCAGTTAAAAAGTTTTATTTCGGAGATGGGAAGGCATTAGGTAAATACCTTCCAACCAGTCCACGCCTAAAGGTAACGGGCGTGATAAAAGATTTTGTGCTGATAGCAATTAGGCCCCGTTACAGCACGGAGAAATGCAATATTTTCATACCTGTTACCCGCCGCATCGCTGCCGGTGATATAAAGCAAGATTATCAGGCAACCATCCTGATGCAAAAAGACGCGGATGTCGCAGCGGTAAAAAAAGGACTGCTTGATCTGATCGACAAAAAGTATAACCCGGGCAGGGAGGAGATCTACATGGATGCCAGGGATATTTATGAAGTTGCGGATCTTCAGGAGGTGGGCATTTTTATGGGCGGATTTATTTTCTTTATTATGCTTGTTCCCGCTTTAAACCTGGTGGGCCTGAATGTTAACCGGATATCCGAAAGAAGTTCGGAGATCGGTATTCGCAAGGCGTTCGGCGCCTCGTCTGCTGTTTTAGCGGGACAGTTCATTACAGAAAACCTCATCATCACCTTCATTGGTGGTGTGTTAGGCATTTTGATGACACTGATCAGTTCTGGGCTCGCCATTAAGATCATCTATTATAATGAAAGTATCCGCCCCTCTTCTGATTTTCTCGTCAACTGGACGGTTATAGGATGCGCCCTTATCGCATCTTTCTTCTTCGGGATCTTGTCGGGGGTAGTGCCCGCATGGAGAATGTCACGACTGCACGCCGTTAAAGCTTTAAAAGGAGGAAATTTATGATTAAGCACTTTTTCAAACTAACCTGGAACAAGAAGAGGCGGCACATGCTGCTGGTGATCCAGCTATTTAGTACCTATCTGGTGACGGCGTTTCTGGTATATTTTTTCTCCGCAACTCAATATTTTAATACCAGCAAAACCAATGTTGACATAGAAGACCTGATGGTCATAGAAGCCTGGAACATCGCCAATGATACCATCAGGCAAAACCTGGAAGCCATAAGTGAAGTAAAAGAAGTAAGTCTCTCAGATCTCACCCCGTACCGTCGTCTGCAATTCCGCCAAGGGGATACTTTACAATATGGTGGCCATACCGCCAGAATATGGACCAACTTGCACGCGGATGAAAAGCTGGCCGGCACTTTAGGGCTCACTATGCAATCGGGGCGATGGTTCAGGGCCGAAGACCGAGGCGCAATTAAGACGCCGGTGGTGATAGATGAAAAGGTAAAGGATCTGCTGTTCCCGGGAATGGAAGCCGTTGGCCGGACGATCAAATACGGGTCAGGCGAACGCCAGGTAATCGGCGTGCTCAACAAACTGCTGGCCGACCAGTTGTGGGCACTGGCGGCCTAAGCACCGTAGGGCAGCTCGAAAAACCTACTGCGCGCCGCACAATCGTCCTGTGATGCTCACCGTAC
>CBFGNU010000400.1:0-2651 GCA_965650195.1 uncultured Mucilaginibacter sp.
AATAACCTGGCCATTTTGGGCCAGGAGTTCGATAATCTATGCAGCTTGCAGGTGGCCATACGCAAAACGAGGGTTAATGAAGTTTTAGGAAAACTCGAGAAACTCCGCGGGCTTCAAATAGAATACCTCCATACCATCTGAAGAAAAACGGGGTGATCCAAAATAAATGCGTTACCAAAAAATCAAATACGTAATTTGTTGAATATTAATCGGTTATCTCTTTAATGTGAAACTACTTATTCGTCAGAAAAATTAGCTGTGGGTTGGTTGTAAATTATTGATTATAAGCATATTGTGAAAGGCTAAAAATGGCGATTTTTTGCCATTTTTTGGATCAGTTTGGATCACTTTTGGATCACCTTAGCAACACAATAGCAACAGTTTAGCAACACTTTTGCAACAGCTTGGATCATCGTCCTAAAACTATTTCGAAGTGAGATTGAATGTACCTAAGTCCGTAAATCTGAAATCGGGAATTATACTAAAGCCATCAGCTTCAGTTGTTACGTGAGAAAACCCTGCGAAAGACTTCTCTATCTGAACAACATAAAACTCGTCGTCAAACCAAATGTCGATCATTATGCAGCCAGAAGGAAACTCATGTATTTCATGTTTTATTCCCTTACTCTTTAGATAAGAAATTGTGTAATCGCTAATATCTTCGATCATAGTTTATAAATGCTAATACGGATAATACCTTTCCTCTTCCGGTCCCAATTTACGTCGCCATAAAAATAATATCAAACTACCAAGCATGGTGCAAATTATGCTGGCGAGCCACAGCCAGTAGCCGGGCTTGTATTCGGTTATGTAGCTCACGTTACCCGGTTTCTGATCGGCTATTTCCTTAAACAGCATAAATGATGAGGAAATGAGGGCGGCGGCAATGCTACAGTAAAAAGCTTTTTTGACGTCCTTCTCCAAAAACCACCAGGCTGCCCAAAGCATCGGGTTAGCATACCAGGTCATACCCGCCATGCTTAAAATGCCTCCGATGGCTCCTAACGCTACTATGGTTAAACCGTTCCAATTATCGCCGCATCTGCTCATGGTGCAAAAACCTTGTTGTGTGAGCGATAAAAAATAAAGCAGAATCCCGATAGCGTAAACTATCTTGAGTGCGATGTTATAAGGTTTGTTTTGCATTTAATCAGGTAGGTAAAGCTAACTAAAAACTTGGTTAGTATGCAATAGGGGCAATATTTTTAGTTATCTCCCAGCGATGAGTTTCGTCACTGTAGTCGCAGACTACAAACATAGTCATCCGAAGTTGGAGACATTCGGACAGCGCAACGAGGCAAGTTTTTATCGGAAGTAGTATTAATTCATAGCGATGGGTTTCAAACCCATCGCTATAGAGAAAGCCGTACGCTAAGCTGATTTTATTTAATCAAACTGCTCCTGCAGCCTAACCAGTCTATCAATCAATAAATTCAATTTTTCCTGCTCCGTTTTAACAAAATGCGAACGGATGTAAAAGCTGCAGAACAATATAAAAGCGACATACCCGCCATAGGCCAAAGTTTTAAAAGCTGCCGATGTGCTTTGCAGTACCTCGAAGAAATAAAGCAGCAGGCCGGTGCTCATCAAAATAACATATAAATAATACAACCAGCCGTAAACTTCGGTGCGATTTTTTTGATATTCTTTAAGACTTTGCAGGTACTCCGCAGGGTTAATGGTAACATCCTGCTTGCTGATGATGCGGTAATCTCTCACCATCATCATAATATACAAGGCCATAGTTATCAATATAATAACCATACCTATGTATGTTATAATTGATGTAAATACAAAGAAAAGCATGGCCGCAAACAGCCCTGCCAGGCATACGCCCATACCTGTTATATTCCAAAACAGCTTACTGCTCATCCCACTTATCCCTTTCTTCACCTGCTTCAGCACATCATCTACTGAAAGCTGATCCCGCTTTGGCTGCTCTTGCCAAACCGACATTAAATGATCAAAGTCTTTCATATTGATTATATAATTCTGTTAACTTTTGTTTTATACGAAATATCTTCACCCTTAGATTGCCTTCGGATATACCGGATATCTCTGCAATCTCCGGGTAAGGCAGCTCATCCAACACCATGGTGATGATGATCCTTTCCGACTCTTCTAATTTTGATATACATTTATAAAGTAGTGCCACTTGCTCGTTTTTAGGCGAATAATCCTCTGGTTTGCTGTCGGCAATCTCGGGTGTTAATTCATCCTTGGCTTGTCTTTTTTCTGATCGTAGGTAGGTTAGGCACGTGTTTACCGCTATGCGATAGATCCATGTAGATATCATGGCCTGGTTTCTAAACTTATCCAGGTTTTGCCACACTTTTAAAAAAGTTTCCTGTAGCAAGTCATTCGCCGCGTCGTCATCGCCGGTATAACCATAACATAAATGGTATATCTTTTTTGAATTGGCTTGAAAAATCTGCTTAAAGACAGCTTCTTTGTCTGACACGTTCAGTTAATTGATTTTATTATTCAGACGCGAATATAAGCAGTATGTTACAACACGTAAACATTCTTGTTAAACCAGGGGTGTTTTTTTTTCTGCATTCTCTAATAACAATTCATATTCACTAATATAATCGGCCTGCACATCTTCGTGCAGTTTGCTTATGGTGGCCTTTATCTTTTCTATCTGTCGT
>CBFGNU010000401.1:0-2645 GCA_965650195.1 uncultured Mucilaginibacter sp.
CAGATAGCTCGTGCGGCATTTTTTTCAATTTAGAGCGCAGGCCAACCTTCTCCAAAACGTCAAGGGTGCGGTCGGTAATTAATTTTGCATCTGTCCAACCGGTAGCACGCATTACAAATTGCAGGTTTTGCTCAACAGAACGGTCAGTCAGCAACTGAAAATCCTGGAAAACGATACCCAGTTTGCGGCGCAGAAAAGGAATATCTCTTTCGGCCAGTTTAAATAAACTATAGCCACATGCATGGCCTTCGCCGGCTATTAGCGGTAGATCTCCGTATATTACTTTAAGCAAACTGCTTTTGCCTGATCCGGTTTGGCCTATCAACCAAACAAAATCGCCTTTGTCAATATGCAGGTTTACTTTAGAGAGTACTTTGTTTTTCTGCTGAAAAATATCAACATTGTTTAATTTGATAATTGATGTTCCTATCATGATGTTTTAGAAATCTAATTTTAAGATCTGCCCGAAAGGCAACTCCTTTATTACATTCATTATATATTCAGCCTTATGCGTCAACCCCACTTTATCTAATGATTTTTCGGGCCTGTCAACCCTAAAATAAGCCAGCAGCGTAAACTCATCGTCGCGTAGCTGCACATAGTCGGGTATTTTGGCAACGCCTTTTACTTTTATTATATACATTTTGAGCTGAAAGCTGAAAGCATAAAGCTAAAAGCTTTTTTTTGTTTTCAAATTTATCTTTTTTAACTGAAAGCTTTGCCCAAATTTATAACATGCTTTCAGCTTTAGTCTTTTTGCTTTTCGCTTAATCCCACCAAGAATTCCATTGTATCTACACCATCGGCATAATCCCATAGTTGTGGTTGCTGGCTTTGGCCGGGGTTAACCACCTGGCTGTTCAGTTTTAGCGGCGAAATGCAAACTACACATTGTATTTTTTCGCTGTTTGCATTCACAACAGCTTCGGCATCTGCCAAAGTATCATAATACTCATAATATAAAACGGCCAGGGGTGATGCCAGTCCATCGCTCTCTTTCAGCAATAAAAAGCCATTATCATAATGTTTTTCGCTGTTTACCAGGTATATAGATTTGTTGTAATCGTAGTTGTTGTTGTATTTGTGGTGATTTATAATGGGTTGATAAGTTTCTATCGGCCTGAAAAATGTACCGATATCATAACCTCTAGGTAGCAACAGTTTTGAAACGTTACGGCACCCCAGCCCAAAATAATCAAAAATATCATGCCCCAAAAGGTTCAATTCTTCAATCGTTTCATCGCCTGTTAGTACCGCTATACTATTTCGGTTTTTGCGGATGATGTGTGGTACTTTACCAAAGTAGTATTCAAAGTACCGCGATGAATTATCGCTGCCGGTAGCAATAACAGCGTCAAAATCTTTAAGCCTGTCAACAAAACTATACTTATCCGAAAAACGAGGATCAATTGTGGCCAACATATTTAATACATGCCTTACCAATCTTGCATCTTGTGCTGATGCTTTAATTAACGCATGATGCCCGCTGGCCAGCACACAAAGCACATCATGAAAACCCACCAGGGGAATGTTACCGGCCAATATGAGCCCCACTTTTTTTTCATCCTGCGTTTTGCTCAGATCGTAATTGATTAGCCATTGCTCAATTTTATCGGCTTTTAGCATTTGCCCTATTGATAAAATGGCCCGTTCAACGTTAGCAGGGGTAAACCATGCGTTGTGAAATTGTTCCTGTTGAATAAGCATTTGCAGCTGCTCATTGGGTTTTTGCAGTTGGGTGCCCAGTTCAGAAAAGATATTTACCAGATCGGCCGGGTGTATTTTTGACATATATATGTTAGTATTGAAACTCTCCAATTCTTTTTTTGTTTATATTTGCGACTTATTTAGCTACAAAGGTAAATTAGAATTTAAGATTTTTTTTAAATATGGCGATTATAATCACCGATGAATGTATAAACTGCGGAGCCTGCGAACCGGAATGCCCAAATAACGCGATATATGACGCGGGTGCTGCCTGGCGTTTTTCGGATGGTACCGGTTTAAGGGGAGTTATTGATTTTGGCGATGGTGTTACACTTAATGCCGAAGAAACACAGGCTGCCCTGTCTGACGATATTTATTATATAGTTCCGGATAAGTGCACGGAGTGTGTAGGTTTTCATGATGAGCCCCAGTGTGCCGCGGTTTGCCCGGTTGATTGCTGTGTAGACGACGAGAACGTACGCGAAACGCGCGAAGAACTTTTGGCCAAAAAGGATTGGCTGCATATGAATGAATAATATTAACGATATTTAATTGTTATTAAAGGGAATGCATTATGTGTTCCCTTTTTTTTGTGTTGAAACATTTATTTGAAGTTAACGTACAAGCAAACTAATTTAACCCTGCCTGATTCTTTTTGCTATGGAATACGGAATTTGCAATTTAGCGGTAATACCTATGCGTGCCCAAGCTGATGAGCGTAGTGAGCAGGTATCGCAGTTGCTATTTGGTGAAGCCTTTGAGATATTGGAATGGAAAGAGAACTGGGTGCGCATCATATCGGCGTATGATGGTTACGAAGGTTGGATAGCACGCCTGCAGTTTGCAATGCTTGGGCACATGGCTTATCAGCAATTAAGTAGTAATCCTCCAAAATTAACTTACCGCCCCATAACACAAGCATGGAAAATTAAGGATAA
>CBFGNU010000402.1:0-2642 GCA_965650195.1 uncultured Mucilaginibacter sp.
TTGACTTGCTTGAGAACTACGGATCAAATAAAATACAGGTTAACTCAGAGGAGTTAGAGGCTAATAAGAACAAGATTGTTGAAACGCTCAATCATTATAACATTGAGATAGATAAAATTAAGGCCACCATTGGCCCAACGGTTACGCTTTACGAGATAATACCTGCACCGGGTGTACGGATCTCTAAGATAAAAAACCTGGAGGATGATATAGCCTTAAGTCTTGCCGCATTGGGTATCCGTATAATTGCGCCAATGCCGGGCAAGGGTACTATAGGTATTGAGGTGCCTAACCAAAATCCGGAGATGGTTTCCATGCGATCTATGATGGCATCAGAGAAGTTCCAGACCACTACAATGGAGCTGCCTATTGCCTTGGGTAAAACCATATCTAATGAAGTGTTTATTGCCGATCTGGCCAAGATGCCGCACTTATTGGTTGCAGGTGCAACAGGGCAGGGTAAATCAGTGGGTATCAACGCTATATTGGTATCTTTGCTTTATAAAAAGCATCCCGCTGAATTAAAATTTGTATTGGTTGACCCCAAAAAGGTGGAGCTAACCTTGTTCCGCAAAATTGAACGTCACTTTTTGGCAAAGCTTCCTGATGAAAGCGATGCTATAATCACCGATACCAAAAAGGTAGTGAACACGCTTAACTCGCTTTGTATTGAGATGGACCAGCGTTATGATCTGTTGAAAGACGCGCAGGTGCGTAACCTTAAAGAATACAACGCTAAGTTCATCAACCGTAAAATAAGCAACCCCGAAAAGCACCGTTACCTGCCATTTATTGTGTTGGTGATAGACGAGTTCGCCGATTTAATGATGACCGCCGGTAAAGAGGTAGAAATGCCTATTGCACGTATTGCGCAGCTGGCCCGTGCGGTGGGGATCCATTTGGTTATTGCAACACAAAGGCCATCAGTAAATATTATTACAGGTACTATTAAAGCCAACTTCCCGTCAAGGCTGGCATTCAGGGTGCTGTCAAAAATCGATTCAAGAACAATCTTAGATGCCGGTGGGGCAGATCAATTGATCGGTCGTGGTGATATGCTGTTCTCAACCGGCTCTGACTTGATACGTTTGCAATGCGCGTTTGTAGATACGCCCGAAGTAGAAAAGATCTCTGATTTTATCGGCTCGCAACGCGGCTACCCAAGTGCGTATGAATTACCTGAATACATAGGCGAGGGCGAAAGCAGTGGTCCTAAAGATTTTGATCCTGATGACCGCGACCCGATGTTTGAAGAAGCGGCGCGCTTAATTGTGATGCATCAGCAAGGTTCTACTTCTTTAATCCAACGTAAGCTAAAACTAGGCTATAACCGCGCAGGACGAATTATTGATCAGTTGGAAGCCGCAGGTATAGTTGGTCCGTTTGAGGGTAGCAAAGCCCGCGAGGTGTTGTATCCTGATGAATACTCGCTGATGCAATATTTTGAAACATTGGAGAATAAGAGTTAAGCCCCACCCAGCCTCCCCTAAAGGGGAGGAGTTATTTAACGCTTGTAAAATACACCCGCCGCAATAAACGTTCTCCCTAAATAACAGTCTTACACAATATGAAGAAATTAATAATATACGCCGCATTGTTATTGTCATCGGTAAATGTATTTGCGCAGAAGGACGGCGAAGCTAAAAAGATATTAGACGCGGTAGCCGCTAAGTACCGCAGCTTTACTACTATAAAAACAGACTTTGTTTTTACTATGGATAGCCAGGCGTCGGGTATAAGGCAGTCGCAAAACGGCACGCTGATAACGCAGCCCAAAGCCAATAAGTTTAAAATTACGATATATAAGCCTGGGTCTGTGGATTTGCAGCAGGAGATAATAAGCAACGGCAAAACGCAGTGGACCTACTTGAAAACTGAAAGAGAGGTTACTATAAACGATGCCGGAACAGGCAGCGACAGTTTTAACCCCGCGCAGCTTTTTACACTTTATCAAAAAGGCTACAAATATTTATATACAGGCACGCAGAAAATAAACGGAAAGCTTTACCAGGTGGTTGATCTAACTCCAGAGGATAGCAAAGCGTCTTTTTTTAAGATAAGATTAACCGTTGATAAAGTAAGCAGACAAATTTACAGCTCCACCATTTTTGATAATACAGGTGGCAAGTATACTTACACTTTGCGCGGTGCGGCTACTGCTATACAGGCTCCTGAAAGTACCTTTAGCTTTGATGAGAAGGCGCATCCGGGTGTGGAGAAGGTGGATTTGCGTTGATTTCGAATTTGTTTTTATTTCGGAGTTAATTTATGGTGATTTTGTGAATTTTATCTTCTCAATCTCCTGCTCAGCCAAATCTATCAGCTTCTTTAAGTACGTATTTTGATTTTTAACGTAGTTTATATTTACTGCCTTTCCGGGTGGGGGCGTGGTTCTTTTATCATCCGGTGCTCTGAAATAGTCGCCTTCCCATCTGGTATCTAAAACGTAATTATCTATTGGTTTCTCAATGACTTTACCCTTGATGTAAAAAACAAAATCCTGATGATAGGAGTGATCTATCTCCGATATAAAATGTTGCATTTTTCCGTTGACTAGTTGCTTAAACTCTACAGGTTTTAAGTCCTCCTTGATTATAATCGGAAAATTTTTAGTTAGCAATGTAACGAAAGCTTTCCCGCCT
>CBFGNU010000403.1:0-2604 GCA_965650195.1 uncultured Mucilaginibacter sp.
GCAGTAAGCAGATCGTCCATGGCCTCCAAAACGTCGGCCTCTGTTTCGCCCAGACCTAGCATTATGCCTGATTTTGTACGCAAACCAGCTTCTGATATATGCTTTAAAGCCTCCAAACTACGGTCGTATTTTGCCTGTATGCGCACTTCGCGGGTAAGGCGCCTTACTGTTTCCAAATTGTGTGATACCACTTCGGGGCGGGTTGCTAACACACGCGCCAGGTTATCCCAAACTCCCCTAAAATCAGGTAGTAAAGTTTCAAGCGTAGTATCCGGACTTTCCCTGCGGATAGCATTGATAGTTTCTGCCCAAATGGTTGATCCCCCATCTTTTAGGTCGTCTCTGTCAACTGATGTGATAACGCAATGCTTTACCTGCATCAGCTTAACAGAATTAGCAACGCGGTTGGGTTCGTCGGTATCTACTGCCAGCGGCCTGCCTGTTGCCACAGCGCAAAAAGAACAGGAGCGGGTACAGATGTTACCTAATATCATAAAAGTAGCGGTACCGGCACCCCAGCACTCACCCATATTAGGGCAATTGCCGCTTTCGCAGATAGTATGCAATTTATGATCATCAACCAAACTGCGCACATGAGCATATTCTTTCCCTGTCGGGAGTTTTACTCTAAGCCAGTCGGGCTTGCGTGTTTGTTGATTAGCTGGAACTACCGGCAATTCTATCATGGCACAAAAGTAGGTAAAAACCTTTTAACCATTTAAAGCAGAAGCGTAAATATTACAGATGGTTGATGCAAAACTATTAGAGTGTGTAGTTTTTAAAAGTTATGGGAAACATCGCTCCATTGCGAGCGTTCTTTTTCAGATGATAACATCCGGCCGATTTGAGCATAGATATCAGAAGCAGACAGGCCTTGCTTACGCAGATATTGAATGGAGGTAGCTCCGGCCGATTTGGATAACTTGCTTTCGCTATCGCCCATTAGTAATTTATGGTGATGAAAGGTGCTTTGGCTAAATGATTTTATATTTAACACAGCCGCCAGGTAATGCTGGGCTATGGTGGAGGGCCAAAGGTCCTCGCCGCGAATGATCAGATCCACACCAAAATGTACATCATCCATTAATGACGTTAACTGATAAGCGGGGTAACCATCCTTTTTACGCACAATAAAGTTTTCCATGTTTACCGGCAACGGAAGATTGACCACGCCGTCGGCAAGTGTATTGATACGAAGCTCCCTGTTATCAGTAACTACTCGCCAGGCGGCATCCGGCGTTTCAAGAGGGATTTTTTTGTCGACACAGGTACATGCATAACCGGGAGTTTGTAATTGCTTACGCGAACATGTGCAGGCAAAAACAGCACCATTTTGTGCTAACTTATCCAAAGCAGGTTTATATACATCAAGTCTTAACAGCTGCGACCACCCGCTCTTATATTCCTCGGTATTCTGTGGTCCCTGTTGCCAGTGGATACCTAAAAAAATGAGTGTATCAAAAATATCGTTTACGTAATTAATATCCGCCCTTTCATGGTCAAGGTCATCTATCCGTAGTAATATTTCAGCGCCTGTTTTATTGGCAATATCGGCAGTCAGCGCAAACGAATAGACATTTCCTAAATGAAGATACCCGCTAGGGGTAGGGGCTATTCTTGTTGAATTGAACATAAGCGTTTTAACTGTCGGTCATTATTTTTTTTAAAATTCATCCCACGGTTTTGCGTTTTCATCCCAGCTGTTTAGCAAATGTTAACAGGCTGCTTACCTTGCAGCATATTTAAACCGAATTACAATGGAAAATACTTTTGATATTGATAAGTATAATAAAAACGAATTTAAGATAGTTACCGGAATATTCATTGTTTCTGTATTAGGGCTTATAAATGGAGCGGCAAATAACCGTGGTCTGGATTTTATCCAGGTGATGGGATTTGAAGATCGTGGGTTAAAGCTATCCTACATGGAAAATCATTTTTTGCCCTGGCTTTTCAGGTACATTTCCCTGTATGGTGTATATGTATTGATGCATTTTTTTATCATAAAAAAATTGGTAGAACAGGTTGACGTTGCAACCAACATTATATTTAGCGCCATTCTGGGCGCGGTGTTATTGGGCGTTTGGACATGGTCGGGAATATGGATAAAATACTGGCTTTTTTATGAGCGCCAGGCAGACAATACCGTTTTGTACACCGGCCCGGGCTTTCGTATGTTTTGGGAAAGCGTAATAGATATAACGTGGATAACAGGACTTTACGCTCTTTACACTTACTTAAAATATAAAAAACAGGTAGTTTTCGCGTCAGACGGACTGAGAAGTCGGGGACCAATATGGCGCGATTGTTACTGGGCATTCGGCATATGGATTGTAATAGCAATACTAATTCAGGGCCCATCTATTCTGGCGCTACCTGTAATTCCTGTCTATGCATATCTTTCGCTAAGACTTATCCCCCTGGTAAAAGGTCAAAATAAAGGCTTTACTAATTACTTGATGCGCGTTTTGTTAATTGCTATAGTTATTGGCTTAGCAGTCCTTTTTATTTATGCAGTAGTGGTAAGCCATAATGTCGACGGGTTCTCGGTGGCTGTATTGGCTTATAGCACATTCCAGGTGTTTATTGTTGCGCCGGCAACCT
>CBFGNU010000404.1:0-2586 GCA_965650195.1 uncultured Mucilaginibacter sp.
GTACTCGCCGGTGCTGCGCCGACAGCGCTTTCAGCCGTATATTGTGTCGATACCAAAAAGTATTTATTAAATCGTGCCGGTAGCGGGCAGGTTTTATGGTATTTGAACCCTAATGACGCTATCCCGTTTGCATACGGGCAAAGTGTTACTACAACCCAGGCGCCCGTAAATAACATTTATTACGCGGGTTTAAATGATTTTAAAGCATCGGTAGGTCCGGCAACAAAAAATGTATTTTCGGCGGGCGGATATAACCAGTTTACCCCATCTGTATATGTAACCACCGCGGTACCGGTTGTTATACAGAGTGCCAGGTTGTATATCGGCAACTCCGGCACAATAGTTTTTTATGTAAGTAACAGTAACGGGCAGATCGTATCAAGTACAACTATTAATGCGGTAGCCACACGCAATGCCCCTGCGCCGGGAGAAGCGACAAATGACCCTAACGATCAAGGCAAAGTTTACAACCTGAACCTGACATTACCCGTTGCGGGCAAATATACCATAAGCGTTGCTTTTGAGGGGAATGCTACGCTTTTCAGAAATAACGGCGGCGTTACCGGATATCCTTTTAAAGCAGGCGAGATATTCAGTATAACGGGTAATGATGCAACGTCTCCGTCGGGTACTGATACTGACTATTATAAAAACTTTTACTACTATTTTTATGATATGCGCGTGCAAAGTTTAGGATGCGCGTCTGATCAGCGTGTGGCAGTTGCTTTATCAAAACCGGTTATCACGCAAGTATCACCAACCACATTAAGTTCTAGCTCGGCCAGCGGAAATCAATGGTATCTGGACGGAAAAATTATTGATGGTGCCACAAGCCAAACGTATACCACTGTTCAAAGCGGTAGTTATACCGTTAGTGTACTTTTAAGCAGCGGATGTACAACAATGTCTGATAACTTCGCCTTTGCCTTAAAAGCATTAAGCCCTGATAAAAACACCGAGATAGGCTTAGCTACGTTCCCTGTCCCGGCGAATAAGTTTTTAAATGTACTGTTTGAATCAAAAACTGCGGAACAACTTAACCTGTACCTGATAAACAGCGCGGGAAAAATAGTTTATACTCAATCAAAAAGTATCCCTGCGGGTGGTTTCAGTACGTCGATAGACATATCCCACCAAGCGCCCGGCACCTACATCGTAAGGGTGGTGCTTGGACAGAAAGATTACAGTCACAAAGTGATAATAGTTCCTTAAGATTTCGAATTTCGGATGTTAAAATGTGTATTTCACTCCCAGCCCGGGTGCAATATCAAAAAATGGGCCTCTGGCTAATTCAACACGCGGGTTAAGATCAAGGCTAACGGCAATAGGCGATTTTGGAATTATATACTCCAAACCTACAACCCCATCAACTCCTATTAAAAGGCTGGCGTCATAATATCTAGGGTCGCCAAAATACATGTATTCCCGTCTCCCAACAGAACCAAGGTGAGCACCAAAGCCATAGTAAAATTTGAGTTTGTCTACCTTAAAAGCAGGCTGATGGATCTCATAAAGGCCCGTTATCACTACGCCGTGGTTGCGAAAACCGATTATTCCCTCAAGCGCTACATTGCTTTGCATAAAATATTTGCCGGATGGCCCAATTTCATACCCGCCAAATTTTAAACCGGCGGCCCATTTGTAATCCTGTGCATTAGCGCGGTTGCCGGCTAATAGAAACGCGAAAAAAAAAGCTAAGATGTAAGTTGTATTTTTCATGCTCATTATAACGGTTGTTATTTCAATTTATGCTTCGACGCCAAAAAAAAACTAATAACAACGCTTAAAAAATGAAGTTGATGAAGGGGATGCGCCGGGTATTTTTAATAAAAATTACTTACCATTGCAATGCACAAAATGCAATTATAAACCATGGCCGGTAACATCAGACACCAGGAAACCATTGATTATTATTTGAAGATTGTTTGGCAAACCATGGCCAATAAATACAACCTTATTGTTTCTGATTTTGGTATAACGCAATCTATTGGTTATTTGCTTATTAATATTGATGAGCACGAGGGCACTACTGTTTCTCAGGCCGCCGGTTTGCTTGGGTTAAAATCAACAAGCCTTTCGCGTATGCTGAATCAGTTAGAGCAGAATGGTTTGATTTATCGCGAGCTAAACAAGGGTGACAGGCGATCGGTTAAAATTTATTTAACGCCGCTTGGCATTGAAAAAAGGAAACAGGCACGTGTGGTAGTAAAGCAATTTAACAATTATTTGAATAAGCATATTAACGAGAACGACAGGGAATACCTGATGAATATGCTAAAAAAGATAAATCGCCTTACGCTGAATTATAAACCGGAAGAGTAATATAACCTTTAAATAGGTGCGCCATACCAGTGGTTAAAATGCCTGCAAATGTTAAAAAGTGTTAACCCGCGGTTTTTGCGAGATAAAAGAATAAATTTGCACTCGTAAAATTGAGATGAACAGGGTAGCAATAACAATTTTAGTGCTGTTTTTTTGCTTTACTGCCTGCAAAAAATCTGACGTGGGCTCTGCTGCAGAGAAAGCGCAGGCCATTATTGATGATAAAATAATCAGTGACTACCTGGCAGCTAATCCTGGCCTGGG
>CBFGNU010000405.1:0-2586 GCA_965650195.1 uncultured Mucilaginibacter sp.
TACCAAACTGATCTACCAACGATTTTGCCTTGTCATCATCCGCCTTTTCAACGTTTAACTCCGGAGTTGGGCGTTCCACCTCTAAGGTAAGGGGTATATCGCTGCCAATTTCAGGATCGGCGTTCTCATCATCCGGCCTTAACACAACTGTTTCATGAAACACCGCCTCGGGCTCAACAGCTTTTACAGGCTCGGTTTTTATGCTGTTAGCTGCACCTGTACGCGGCCACTCAACGGGTTTTGAAGGCATTTCTTCAATCAGTTCAACAGATTCAGGTGATGTAATATCAATATCGTCATCAGCAACGGCTAATTTAGGTTTGCGCTGCGGCAGTTTAAAATCGATATTATAAGCTATTATCAAAACCGTTAGCGCGGCAAATACCAATACGCCGCCGGTGCCTGCCTGCCCTATCTGGGCATCAAGCAAACGATTGCTCCAAAAGCCAAATTGCCCCTCTAAAAAGTGCGGATAATCAATAATAAAAGCGTGAACAAACCCCACGGCAACTGATAAGAATATCAGCACAAAAAAAGAATATGCCAGCGTTTTACCTAACGAGAAAATGCGCACCTTAAACAGCATGCGGTATCCCATTATAAAAAATACAAACACAAATACAAAGGATGCCACACCAAACCACTCAAACATAAATTGGTTTGATAACAGCGCGCCGAACTTACCCAGCCAGTTATCAACAACCGGGTCGGTTATGCCTTTGTCAAGCAATTCTGCCTGGGTTTTAAACAGATTGCTCCAACCGCCATTATTGGCAGACACGTAGCTCTGATCCTGCTCCCACGTAAACAGGTAGGATGTGAAGGCGATGAGAAAAAAGATGGAAAGTATTAAGAAAAACAGGCCGGCTATCTTAATAAGGCGGCCATCCTGCAGGTTAAAAACCGGCATACTATCGCCTACCGGTCTTGACGAACGCGGCTTTGCGCCTTTATCAGATGGTTGGCGCGGCGGATTTTCTTCCCTGAAACTATTTGATTTAAACTGATTTCCTTTAATTGGCATTCAAATTATGGCGTAGTATATGCAAATATAAAGTTACACAGATTAAACAACTATGCCGCTAAAGTTTTAAATTTTTTAGTAATATTGAAATCAATGAGTACAGAATTACTTGAGCAATATGTTACCGAAGCAAACCTTGATGGCTTAACCGCGTTGCTGAAGGAAAACCCGGCCCTTGCCACTAAAACAACCAGCTTTAATGTATCGCCGTTAATGCTGTCGTGTTATTACAAAAAACCTGACATCACAGCCCTACTGTTAAATTATACCGGCGACCTTAACCTGTTTGAAGCCGCGGCAACCGGCAAATTTGATACGCTTGCTCACCTGGTTTATACCCACCCCGAGGCCATTAATAAATATGCTGATGACGGTTTTACCGCTTTGGGTCTGGCGTGCTATTTCGGTCAGTTTGAGTCAGCACGTTATTTGGTTTTAAAAGGTGCCGACGTTAACCTGCCCTCAAAAAATGGTTATAATGTTTTCCCGATACATTCTGCCGCGGCCGGCAATTACACAGACGTAGCCCGTATGCTGGTTGAAAGCGGTGCCGATGTTAACGTAAAACAGCAAATGGGCGTTACCCCACTTCACTCAGCCGCGCAAAACGGTAACCTTGAACTGATAATATTGTTGTTGGAAAAAGGCGCTGTTGTAGATGTGCGCATGGAAGGCGGCAAACTACCCGCCGATCTGGCCCGCGAAAAAGGCTTTACAGAAATTGCAGATATTTTAGGCTAAAAAAAGGGTCAAAAGTAAAAGCCACTTTGGTTTTCTGTCCCTAAAAACCGACTGTTACCTTTAACCCTTAAAAAACTATATAGTAATACGCTATTAATATACGCTGCCTGCCAGCATATCGTAATAGTTGTAAGTAGGCGTTTTTTGCAGGTTGGCCAATTTGCCCGCTGCGTTAGCTAAGTTAATAACCACCTGTTCGCCATATTTTTGCTTTAAGTTTTTAACAAACAAATATTGCATATAGCGTAAAGGCATTTTTGTAGGTCGTACTTGTTTAAAAAATTGAGGGTCTGCGGCTACCATAGCGGCCAACTCGCGGTAAAACTCAGGGATATTTGGAGCTTTTGATGTCATGGTAGGATACTCCTTACCCCATTTGGCATAAAACGCGTCAAACTGCTTTTCTTTTTCGGGATAGGTATGATAAACCCAATCACTGGCGTTGTTATAAAGATAATCCAGGTACGTTTTAAAAGGAGCATATTCCACGTTCTGCGTCAGTGCCTGCTTAAAGCATTCCGTGTTATTTTCAATTAAGTTGGTGATATTTTGTGGGTCGCGGGTTGTTAGCACTTCATTAATGGGGCATTGTGCAGCAGCTTTTAAACCGAAAGCCACCAAGCAGACAAAAATTGCGTTTTTCATAATTTCAGCCGTTAAATTGATTGGTTATTTAAAGATATAACATTTCAATCACAATAATGTTACAAAAAAGCAAAAAAAATTCCTTGCCAAGGCCAAATAATTTTCTAAGTGTACATAAAACACAGGTGTGTGTTTTATACAATAATTAACCTTAAGTTAATGTATTTAAGGCGCTG
>CBFGNU010000406.1:0-2544 GCA_965650195.1 uncultured Mucilaginibacter sp.
CTAACACACCCCCGCATCCGCACAGTCCCCACGCGCCCCGTCTCAAGAGGGGAGTCTTGGCCGCTATAAACCGGATATGACAATAAAAGCCCTGTCGAATTTGGCGCGACAGGGCTTTCTGATTATAAAGAGATATAGTTAAAAACGCTTAGGATGCTTTTGCTAAATGCATTACTGCCGGTAATGGGCTTACGGTTGCCTTTTTAGCACTGTCTATAATGGCATATTTTTCGCGCAGTTTTTTGAGCATTTCAAAGCTGAAAGCGTCGTTTAGCGGCATGTGGTAATCGCCCACAGTTTTTGGGTGGATCTGCAATTTGTCTGCAGCAACCTTTAAGTTTTCGTGATTTATATGGGTAAGTCCGGTATGGCTGTCCGTATCAAAAATTACGAAGGTATCTATCTTGCGGCCCTGGGCATCAGTGTAGATTACAGAAGCGTTAGCTTTATATGTTTTCATCAGGCAGCTTTTTTTGAACGTAGGGTTTGTAACTCGGCCAACAACAGTTCTTTTAGTTCCATATCGTCAGCTTTTAATAAAATTGCGGTGGTTAAGTCTAAGTTTTCCATGTCGATATATTTTATATGTAAATGGATTGCTAAAAGTATGCCATCAGCCTAAAGAGGCTAATTTGCCACGGGAACAGCTGAGAAATGGCTATTTTTGGCTACAAACGTGCTTTTTTTTGCAGGCAAGAGACATTGCTCGCGTGTCGATGCTAATACGCAGCCCGAGGCGCATTCGGGCCTTTAAAAGCTAGTAAACATTGTAAAACCGTTTGCAGTATTTATTTAAATTGCATTGGCAAAATTCAATTAAGACGGGCAATTATGAGATACCTAATCCTTTTAGCGTTAACGCTGACAATCAGTAAAAGCCATGCGCAAAAAACCAATTCGCAAAAAATAGTGAGCGACAGAACATTCGTTTATTTTGATCAAACGGAAATGCGGGGTTTCAAATACCTGGGCGTAACTTATTTTGTTGAGGAAGATCTGCAAACCGTTGTTGCCATGAAAAATGGAAAAGTAAAGTGGAGGATAAATGTAGTTTCGGCATGTAGCAACGCAAAATCAAACAAAAGCCAGATCTGGGGTTTAAAGGCTCATAAAGGTAGTATACATGCGCTTTTTAAGGAAGGCAGTGTTTGGTTGGAACAAGATGGAAGCGTTTTTAGTTGCGGAAGCCAGCCTCTGGAATGAGCGTTGACTTATTTTGCAAAACTTGTGGTGAATGCCGGTCAAATGGAACCGATAGACAAACAAAAGGCCGATTTTTACCGGCCTTTTTGCTGTTGCAAAAGTGTTGCTAAACTGTTGCTATCGTGTTGCAAAAGTGTTGCTATCGTGTTGCTAAGGTGATCCAAAAGTGATCCAAAAGTGATCCAAACTGATCCAAAAAAAGGCAAAAAACCGCTGTTTTTAACATTGCACAATATACTCATAATCAGCAATTTACACCCAATCTACAGCTAATCTTCCTGACGAATAAGTAGTTTCACATCAAATTGTTAACTGCTTAATATTCAATAAATTACCAATTTAATTTTTTGGTAACGCATTTATTTTGGATCACCTGTAAATCTCCCGCTTTTACAAATACTGAAAAGGGGTTCCGCTGGGTATGCTGGTTACCTTAACACCGGGTACTTTTGGCGCTATCCACTGGGCGCAATAAACCATGCCCGGCTCCTCGCTTACGGAGTGGCTAAGGGTTAGCAGATTGGTCTTTTCGCCCATGCTTAGGCCATCGCGTATTTGCTCAGTGTTCTGGGTTTCGCTGGTTTCGCCGTTAATAACCAGGTCGGGCTTTATTACAGATATATTGCCAATGCCGGTAAAGCCCAGGCAAAAGAAAACGGTTTTTATCTCGGCATCCATATTACCCACCAGGCGTATAGAAGGGATATTTAGCGCCTTCTTCAGTCGCGCCACAATAGAGCTTAGCTTCTCGGGCTGTGGCAGGGTAAGCAGCTGGCGGTCCTCGGTTTTATAGTACTTTTCCCAACCCATCTTAAGCAAACAGCCGTAGATAACACCATCGGGGCGGTGGCCATGCCAGTGGTCGTGAAAGCGCCATATGGCAATTTTGTTCTTCTCGAGCAGGTCGCGTTTGTATTTATAAACGTCGTCGTCCTTCAGCCATTCGGTATCGTCGTTATTATTGAAAAAGGGTGTTTCGTGGGCAATTATCATGTTGGCACCGGCCTTAATGGTCTTATTAATAACCTCAATGGTAGGGAACATGGTGGTAACAATGCCGGTAACCACCTGCTCAGGGCTACCCGAACGCAACTTATCAACGGTTTGTGTTCTTATAGTTTCGTTCTCGCTCAGGGCAAGCTTTATCACATCCTGCACGGTAAAAGTGGCAGGTGCAGAGGGTTCTGTATAGTAGGTGGTGATTCCCATTTCAGTGCTGATCAAAGGTTAAACATATTTGAATGGAGTGCCGGCGGCAATGTGGGTTACTTTGAGGCCCTGCACCTTTGGTGCCAGCCAGTTGGCGGCGTACTCCATACCGGCTTCCTCGCTAATGGCATG
>CBFGNU010000407.1:0-2539 GCA_965650195.1 uncultured Mucilaginibacter sp.
TGCCACTTTGTTTTTACCGCGTATAATGCAGCACTAATTACCGTGTAAATTCAGGTTAAAAGGGCCGCTAAAAAAATAAAGCCTCCCCGTGGGAGAGGGAGGCTTTGCAGGGCCGGGTGTTACTTTAAAATAACAACCAGTATCAATTAAGATCAGTTAATTTTTGCTTGTTAGGCGAACCACTTTTTATGTATGGCCAGTTTAATTGCCGATGCTTTGTTAGAAACATGCAGCTTCTCGTAAATGTTAGCCGTATGCTTGCGTACTGTATGCGGACTTATAAACAGGCGTTCGCCTATTTGCTGATAGTTTAAACCATCAACAATTCTTTGTAATATTTCAATTTCGCGAGCCGATAGCAGGCTGTCGGCCTGGTCGGCTTTGCTTTCTTCTACGGGTTTATCGGTATTTCGTAAAAGCAACAATGCCTTTTGCGCTATGCGTGGCGACATTGGCACGCCGCCCTCAAATACAACTTCGGTTATGGCCCTTAAAATATTTACAGGTTTTTCGTCTTTTAATAAATATCCGCAGGCTCCCGCTTTTATGGCTTCAAACAATTTATCATCATTATCAAAAACCGTCAGCATGAGGCACAGCACATCGGGGTAGATCTCTTTGGTGATAGCTACTGCTTCAATGCCGTCAAGCACGGGCATTTCAATGTCCATCACCACCACCTGTGGCCGCTGATGAGGCTGCAAGGCTTTCATTTTTGTGAGATACTCGTCGCCATCTGCAGCAACTATGCCTATTTCCAGTTCTTCGTAGTATGACAACTGTTCAAACAGCGTTGTGCGCATCAGGCGCTTATCATCAACTATCGCTATGCGAATACCCATTGCAGTAATGTTTTGAGCTTGTAAATTATATAAACTTAAGCTATTTTTTTAATCTGCAAAAGGCTGCACCATTGGTGCAGCCTTAACACCGTACACAACCCCTATAGCATGGTAACGGTGCTTAGCCAGGCTTGAGTAGCCTTGGGCTATTGCAACCGGGAAAATCCGGTGCGCTGGCAGGTTTAGAAATTAAAACCTACGCGCAATCCAATAAAGCCTGAACCGCTATAACCTTCGTAACGTATGCTTGGATCAAAGCCACCTAAGTGAGCGCCAACGCCTACTGAATAGGTAAACGACGAGGTGCTAACTGATGACAAGCTACCAGAACCTGTACTTGGAATGTAAGTGCGCGCCATGGTCATACCAGCCTCGCCCAAGCCATATAAGGTTTCGCCAAGCATGTGTTTGTAACCAGCCTTAATAGGAATATTAATCTGTGCTTTAGTATTAACACCAGAGAAGCTTTTTGGAATAAAAGCTATAACACCTGTTGTTGCAGTAAAAGCGCTTGTTTCGTCAAGGGCTATTGCCACGCGGAAGGTTGCGCCGGCACCAACGTTGTAAGCATTAGCCGTTGCACCTACAGGCAACGCACCTTCAAGGCCAAGGCCGATACGTACTTTTTTGTAATCGCTTTTTTGTGCAAATAGTGTTGTAGTGCCCAGGGCAATCATCATCATTAAAATAAATGTAAATTTTGTTTTCATTGTGATTTGTTTTTTGAGTGAATGAATAGTTTAAATTAATTAGTGGTTGATGGTGCTAAGTTGAGGTTATCGCAGGCGGGTATCAATAACACATTTGTGGTATTTTGAGCCAAGAGCACCAAATTTTTATAACTTGGTCTGAATTATAAACCAAATGGTTAACTATTAACCACTTTTTGCGGCAGTGCTAACGCTACGTTATAAACAAATGAAGAAATTACTGGTGTTTTTTTTGTTAGCGCCCATATGCGCTTTTGCTCAAAGCAAGCGTATTGACAGCCTTAAAAGGGTGCTTTTGCAAACCGGGAAAGATACGGCTAAGTGCGAGATCTATTATCAATTAGCAATAGAGCAACTTACCATGGCTCCTAACGAAGCAGAAAAAACAATAGAACTTTCAAGGCAGATAGCCGTAAAGGAAAAATATAATCGCGGTCTTGCCTATGTTTTCTGCTTTAATGCTATGCAATGCAACTATAAAGGCGATTATCTTGGATCAAAGAATAATGCCGAAAAAGCCCTGGCCATTTCGAAAAAATTTAAGCTGCCGCTTACCGAGGCGATAGCAAGAAATGTACTTGGAATATATTATTGGCAAACCGGCAATTACCCTCAAGCTATTAAATCACATCTGGCGGCACTAAAACTCCGCGAACAGCTTAATGATAGTGCGGGTATATCTAAATCATTAGGGAACCTGGGGCAGGTATATCTGGATAACGAGAAATACAAGGAGGCAGAGATATATGCTTCGCGAGGTCTGACATTAAGCCAAAAATTACACGACAGTTATATCACAATTAACTGTATGCATATACTGGCTAATATATATAGTGCTCAAAAAAACTATCAGAAGGCGCTGTTTTTTGATCAGCAAGCCCTTCCACTATGCTTCCGTGATAATAACAAAAGGGCATTGGCCCAAATTTACTCTAACATGGCCAACTGTTATGAGGCCATGAATGAGTTTGAAAAGGCACGCCAATA
>CBFGNU010000408.1:0-2524 GCA_965650195.1 uncultured Mucilaginibacter sp.
AATAGTACGCCTGATTGAAGAAGGTGATATGGTTGTGGCACACCTCGATCTCCATTTTATGGGAAAAGATATAAGAGTGATAGAATTGTTCAGGGTGCAGGATGGTAAAGCTGCTGAGCACTGGGATGTAACCGAAGAACGGAACAGCGAAACCACTGATTTTATAAAGGTTCAGGACAACGTTATCGTCGATGACAGACAGCGTTTCTTAACTGAGCTTTACGCTAAGGCTGATATCACCATTCATCGAATAATAAATGAAGGAGACTTAACCGCGGTACACGCAGAAGCAAAAAATAGCGATGGCTCAATAGCGTTATTTGATATTTTCCAATTTGACGATGGAAAGTTAACAGCGCATTGGGGTGCCAAACAACAGGTACCCTACAAGTTGATGCACGGCAATGGCATGTTTTAATTGTATCTGATAAAGATGTCCCGGTGTCCCGGGGCATCTCTATTTTTGTTGAGACAGGAAGGTAACCAACGATGCCAGTTCCTGGTACGACAGGGAATTGGCCAGACCCGAAGGCATCATAGACGCTTCCATTTCTTTACGCAACAGGATGTCGGCGGTGTTAATGGTAAATACTTCGCCGGCAATGTTGCGCAGTACTATACGGTCGGCGGTTTGTTCGGTTACAAAGCCCATATAGGTTTTATCGCCCTTGGCGGTGATCATCACCGAAGCAAAGCCTTGCGATATAGACGCGTTTGGTTTTAATATTGATTCAGCTATTTGTTGCCTTGTCATAATAGAGCCTATCTGCCCCATAAATGGCCCTTTAGGTTTCTCAGTTTTTGACAGCGTGTGACAGGCAATACAACCTTGCCGCGTAAATAAAGCCTTGCCCGCAACCGCATCGCCCGGTATTTTGCCAATTGCCAGAATGATATCCTCGATAGAAGCTTTGCCGACCTGGCCGCTTTCGTTTTTTATTTTCTCCAGATCAATTTTTGCTTCGTTGCCGGCAACGGCTTTTTCCTCTGTTCCAAATTCGGGTATGGCCATCATATGCCGCTCATTCAAATCAGTAATGAACTGTTTATCTTTGATATCAGCTTTAGCAAATTCGGCTTTCAGAAATGTTTTAATAGTTGGCGAACCCGCCCAAGTGACAGCTTTGTAATACGGGCCATGCGTGTCGGGCCGGGTGCCCCACCACCATGACGCATCATAGGGAGCTTCCTGTTTATACAGGCGGGATAGAGTGGTAAGTATATCAGTTTTTAATTTCTTATCATAAGTTTGCTTATATGCACTTACTAAGCCGTTAACGGCTTTTACATCGTGCATATAACGCAGGGCCCACAGCGCAATAGTTGAATTTTCTTTGCCGATCTGTGCAACACAAGCATCAACAGCATTTAAGTTAACCAATGCCCTAACTGCCAAGTGTGGTAAAATAATGGGCGAATTAGGAGTGGCGTGCGGTCCCTCGGCAACAGCTTTGGTTGGAGCTACAAATGATGAAGGTACTTTAGTTCGCATCAAAGCGGGAATGGCAGCAGCCTTGCCTAAGCGATTTAAACCCACTATAGCCGCCGCGCGTACGCGAAGGGAAGGATCATTAAGCGCTGTTAAAAATGGTTGCATGGGCACGTTTTGCAACTGCGTTTTGCGGTCGGCCAATGCGCGTAGTGCGAACTCGCGCAATGCATCCTCTTGTGCAAATTTTAGCAGCTCGGCTGTGCTGCCTGCACCTGCTGCCTGCGTGTAGGTAAACAATGCAGCGACACGGCTCTCTAAAGATGCATTTTTATCCAGGGCTACATTTAATACGGTTGATACTACAATATTACCGGCACGCCGGCGCAGAAACTCTTGCGATGCTGTCAGACGCGTGACCGCGCTGGGCGAATGTAATAGTTCCGCCAATGTTTTCAAATTCAGCTTGCTAACGTCAGGGAAGGCTTCGTACTTCCAGTTGTCAGGCGTAACGCGTACTACATAGCCTTTGGCAGGGCTACCCTCGTACCCTGCGCCGTCCCATGCCGATAGGTATAAACGACCCGAACCATCAACATCCAGATCAGTTATTTGGGGTAGTTTAATAAACTCTTCATCCTGTTGGGTAAAGGTTGGTCCATCAGGCGTAACCCGATGTATGTACAGCATGCTGCGGCCCCAATCGGCCATCATGGGTACTTTGTTGTATTTGGCGGGCCAATTGGGCTCGTCCATATATAAAGAGCCGGTACCCGAGCCGCCGCCTACATCAACCAAAGCGGGAATTATCTCATCAGTAAAATGTTGAAATAATTGCGGGTAACCGTATTCACCCGTTTGCAGAAAGTGCGAGAAACGTATATTCCAGCCGCCGCCGTCATTGGTGTTTTCGCGACTAAAAATGTTCATGAACGGGTCTATGGCAACATCATACACGTTACGGGTGCCGTGGCTAAATACCTCCATTTCGGTACCATCGGGCCTTACACGCAGTATACCACCGCCCAACATGGTTAGTTTAGTGCCCGAGCGGTCAATAGCGTTATGAAAGCCGAAATCGCCCACGGAAATATA
>CBFGNU010000409.1:0-2496 GCA_965650195.1 uncultured Mucilaginibacter sp.
CCCAGCTGTTCCAAACTGTTCCAAACCTCTAAAAAAAGCCCTAAAAACGGCCTAAAGGTGTTCCAAACTGTTCCACATTAAAATGGATAAGTTCTAATAATCAGTAACTTAGTACCGTCAACAGCTTTTACACCCTTTATATTTTTTGGAACACCACAGCCTCACGCTGGCGCAAGTTTTATCAGTGTCTTAGAAAGGCCTAATGCTGCAACAGTTTTACAAAAAATGCAACAAAAAAACCCAATTGCGCAACCCATTGATAATAAGAAAATTAACAGGCATTTACAGCTAATTTTCCTGACGAATAAGTCTGTTGCAAACTGTTGCAGCTAAATTGTATAATTAACTGTCGGTTAATACTTTATAAAATTTTACTGTTGCAAGTGTTGCAATTGTTGCTTATATTTTCTGCAACACCCCCGCGTTATCTACACCGCCGCGCTGGCGTGATAAATAAACCATGCGTTTAACAGCACATAGGCGGCCAGTAATACCTGGGCTATAATAAAATCAAACTTTTGCGCCTTGGCGTCCTTGCCCTTTTTAATGAGTATAAGCGAGTAGGCCGTTGCCATTATAACCGTTAATATAAACAGCAGGGTAAGGCCGTGCAAGGTATCAACAAGGGTAAATGTGCTGGAGTCGGGCAGGGATGAGTCAACAATATACTTGTTACCAATAACCGCGAACAGCGCGCCCACGCTTAACCCAAACCGGGAGTCGATACTGTCCTTATGTATGTAAAAGCACATGTAGGCAATTAAAAAGGCCATGTACATGCCCAAAAACATCTTCCAGAACAGGCCGGTAGCATTGCGGTTAATGCGGAGCAGCACCTTAAAATTACTGTATTCGGTATGCGGTTTATCAAGCGTCTCATCGCCAAAGCCGGTTTCGTAAACCTTGGTACCGGTTGTCACCCTAATACTATCAATGTTCCATCCGCGCAGCGTAAAACGCGGATCGAAATGCTTGCCCAGGGTATCTGCCGCAAAAACCAGCGACTCAGAGTCGAACTGAGAATTTTCTATAGAGAACCGCAGTTTCTGGCTGTCGAAAGGGAAATTATCTATCGCCCACGAGTCCTTCATAACGCACTGCAGCTTCATCAGCAGGTAGATCTGCCCGCCCGTACTGTCAACAGTTGAATACGATTTAACCACTGATTTTGCCTGCGGAACCTCGAGGTTCTCAACAAAGTTAAATTCCTTGTTTTTGTATTTAAGCCAAAGCCACAGGTTTACCGTGTACTCCTTCTCCTTAAAATTGATGTCGTGTATACTGGTGATATAGATGCCGGTTTTAACGGTATCGGGCTTGGCCTCCTGAGCCTTTACGGCAATGGCCGGCAGTAAAAATAGAATTGTGTATATAAGTTTTTTCAAGGGCGTATTTTAAACTTTACCAAATTTACTTTTTTAACTGATAGTATTTTGGACAAAATTTTGCTACCCCTACAACAAAACACCTCCTTTAACTGTAAATTTACTACGTATGAGTAAAGTATTTACAATAGCAGACGGTCTTGAAAATTTAGGTGCGTTACGCACAGGCGGACAAGGCTCAGTATACAAAGGAAAACGAACAGGCACCATTTACACCGCCGTAAAGCTTATACCCACCCCCATTCATACCGAGGACCCGAAGGATAAGAACTACCGCAACTTTCAAAACGAGGTGGCCAAGCTGCAAAAGGTAAATGAAAACCCTAACCCTAATGTTGTAAAAATGTTAAGCTACGGGGTTACGGAAAGTGGCTCCTTCCCCTACATAGAAATGGAATACATTGAGGGGCCTGATCTTAGCGAACTGCTTGCTCCGCCAAATGAGAAGATATTTACCATAAAGGAAGTGCTCAAACTAGCCGACCAGCTGGCCTGCGCGCTTGCGCATTGTCATAAGGTTGGAGTTAAGCATGGCGACATAAAAAGCGACAACGTAAAATATAACTCGCACACCGGCAACTATGTACTGCTTGATTTTGGCCTGGCCATTATGAGCGAGGAGCAGCGCCGCACCAGCATACGCCATGCCGGCGCCGTAGAATTTATGGCCCCCGAGCAGAACGAGGGCAAAATGCTTTTACAAACCGATGTTTACAGTTTCGGCGTGATTTTATACGAGCTGTTGGGCGGCCAGGTACCATTCCCGTTAAACAGCAGCAGCGATACCGCCCGCAACGCGGTAATGGTGGGTCACCTGGAGGATAAAGTGCCTGATGTGATGGGGCTGCGCAAAGCCAACCTGCCAAAAAACTGGACCAAGGAAAAGAAAGACGACGAAATGCGCGTGCCTGCATGGTTATTGGAGTTGATCAGTAAATGCCTGCAAAAACAACCTGAAGACCGGTACCCAAGCGGCGTAGAACTGCATGAAGCCATTGTGAAAGGAAGTGTATCTGTTAGTAGTGAAGTCGCCACTGCTCTTCAGCCGGAAATTGCTGCCTTGCAGGAAGAGAACCAACGGTTGCAACAAGCATTAGCGCAACAGCCAAAA
>CBFGNU010000410.1:0-2493 GCA_965650195.1 uncultured Mucilaginibacter sp.
GATCAACAAAAACCAGGCGCTGGGTAACTGGTCGCCGGGCACTGTCAAGCAATACAAATTTTACTACACCCGTCGGAAAAGTCTTTTTAGCCACGTCGAAGTTAAGGCGTTGCTGTTTGATGGTGACTTTGGCAGCGTAGCAAATCTTACTGCGCGCTTCGGCAATAAGATAATAAACGGAATGCAGGCCTGTGAGATTATTTGTCGCGTTTATAATAACACGCAACGAATCATTAGATCGTTCTTCAACCTTTAAAACAATTCCGGATGGACTGACCGCCGGTAAGGCATAATTTTGCGTTACACCATTTAACATTATTTTTGCAGTGTACAGCTTGCCCGGTTGTGGTGTAATTTCAAAGCTACCCATTCCCTTGTGGGTTGATCTGAATGGGGCTATCTGTTGCTGATCGTCGGCAAATACGGCGCCGCTTATGTCTGTTCCTATCCCGTGTTCATCAATTGCCTTAAAAGCTATACGTGTTAAAACGTCCGCTAATAGATTGCCTCCTTCAGGCATAAATTGCAGGTCGATTTTTTGGGGAGGTTCCGGTTTATTTTTACGTGCCGATTTCTTTTTATTTAACGCTGATGATAAAATGCTGAGCCGTTGGGTAAAAAAACTCTCTTCCCCATTATTTCTCATCCAGTTGGTATAGGCCCTTATGGTGTAGCCCCCGGTAGGATAGCTCGTTTTTATAATAATATCGCCGTGAGCCACTCCTGAAGTTAAAACCAAAGCCTGGCGTTTAACTACTGATATACTGTCTGATATTAGCTCCACATATAATAAGCCGCTTTTTAATGAGCTAAAAAGCTCGTCATCCAACAAATAAGCGCTAAACCTTAGGGTATCGCCCGTTATGTAGCTTTGTTTATCCAGGTGTAAAAAAACCTTTTCTTTGGCAGCTCCAACATTAACACTATCAATTTTAGCAATAACAGATTTAAGGGCAGGTGCCTGTGCATTGACCTGTAACGTTGGATTCAGGCTAAAAGCAACAAACAGAAGTATATAAATTGCGACAACCCTCATATTGAGGATAATACTAACAATTATTTTTTATATCTCCTAATAATTTAGTTGATGATTTATGCTTGAACCAAAGCTTTTAGAAATTACGCTTTTTTATAAAGATCTTTTAACGCTGCTGTCAATTCAGGGTAGCTAAAACTGAAGCCGGCCGCTTTAATTTTTTTTGCCGATGTATTTGTACTGCCCAAAACAATTGTACTCATCTCGCCCAAAGCCAATTTTAAAACAAAAGCGGGCACATTGGGTAACCAGAATGGCCGGTGCAACACCTCGGCAATTGCTTTGGTAAACTGTTTGTTGGTCGCAGGATCGGGCGCCGTCATGTTGAATGCGCCGCTTAGCTCTTCGTGTTCAATAGCAAACATATACATGTATATTACATCCTGCTCATGTATCCAGGGCATCCATTGTTTACCGCTACCCAATGCCGCGCCAACACCCAGTTTTACAGGCGCGGCTATTTTTGGCAGCGCGCCGCCATCTGCACTCAGCACTACGCCCGTTCTGAATTTTACCACGCGCAGCCCTAATTTTTCACCCTCGTTAACAGCATTTTCCCAGGCCACGCAACATGTGCCCATAAAATCATGGGCCGGGGCGCAGGTCTCGGTCATTACATCATTACCCCTGCCGCTATAGTAGCCAACTCCCGATGCTGATATAACTGATTTTACGGCGTGTGGGTTCTTCTTCAACATATTATAAACCAGTTCAATTGATTTGGTACGGCTTTCTATAATATCTTTTTTGCGTTCTTCTGTCCATCGGCCATCGGCAATGGCGCTGCCCGCCAAGTGGATAATAATATCTACCCCGTCAATACAATGCTCATCTATCTCGCCTTTGTTTATATCCCACAGATAAGTGGCTACGCGCGCATCTGTACCCGGTTTCCTGCTTAAATGACTAACTGAATAGCCCTTGCTTAATAAATGCTCTGTCAGTTGCTTGCCGATCAGGCCGGTGCCGCCGGTGAATAGGATGTGCTTGCTCATGATTTGTTTTAGATAAAGGTAACAAGAAATGGGGAAGGGTGTTTTAAATCTGGGTGTCATTGCCAGGTACGAAGCAATCGCGAACTTTATATGTCGGCTTTTCTTCGTGCGATTGCTTCGTACCTCGCAATGACACTTCTTGATTAACTATCCCAATATCTCCTTAATATCATCCGCCGTAAGCGATTTAATAAAGCTATCCTCAGTAGTGATCAACGCGCGGGAAAGGCTCAGTTTGCGTTGCTGTAGAGCCAGGATCTTTTCCTCAACCGTGTCTTTGGTGATGAATTTATAGATGAATACGTTTTTTGTCTGACCGATGCGATGCGTACGGTCGATGGCTTGCTGCTCAACGGCCGGGTTCCACCAAGGGTCGAGGATGAATACATAATCAGCTTCGGTAAGGTTAAGCCCAACCCCGCCTGCTTTTATGGAGATAAGGAACACGCGAGTATTCTTATC
>CBFGNU010000411.1:0-2484 GCA_965650195.1 uncultured Mucilaginibacter sp.
GGCCTGGGTGCAAAGCGGATTGATACCACCGGTGTTTATTACATTGTAAAGGACCCCGGAAATGTGAATACTATTTTTACCACATCAACCCGTATTACGGTGGGTTATACGGGCAGACTTTTAACCACGGGGCAGAAGTTTGTAGAATCTGGCGACTTTAACCCGACGTTTACACTTGGTGAGGTAATACGTGGATGGAAGCTAGGGATACCAAAAATAAAAAAAGGCGGGGTGGTACGATTGCTGCTACCATCGCGTTATGCGTATGGACCGTATGCCCAGCCTCAGTTGGGTGTGGCGTTTGGTTTAAAGGATGGGCTACCGGGTAATGCAGTGCTTGATTTTGACATCAGCCTGTACGATGCTGTAAATTGATAATATTAATAAACGGAACCTGAGGCGGTAAGCCAGCGGAGCCGGTAATAGTAACAAATGAAAAAAATAATTTTCTCTCTTTTAATAGCTGCAGTTATGGGCTTTGTTTCATGCCGCAAAGCAGATTCAGACCCGGATATAAACCAATACGACGAAGAACAGATACAGGCTTATATAAAAACTAATGGCATAACCGGCATGCAACGCGACGCCACCGGTATATACTACAAAGTTTTAAAAGCTGGCACAGGTACTCGTTTTCAATACACAGACAGTGTTGGCTTAGTTTTTACACTGCACACTTTTGATGGGCAGTATGCATCCACAGACACGATTAGTAATCATTATACCGGTTATCTCGGCCATATCGGCGACGCGGCGTATCCTGCTGCATTGCAAACGGCCATTTACGACCTGGTGAGGAATTATGGCGGAAAAGTGAGGCTCCTCATCCCATCGCACCTTGGCTATGGCGCTAAAGGAGTGGGAACAGGTAGCAGTACTACAACTAACACCCGTATAAATGGTAATCAATGCCTTGACTATTACATTAATGTAATGAATAACCAACCCGGCGATAATCAAAAAACCTATGATGACCAGGTGATAAAAAATTATATTACAGCCAATGCCCTTACCGGATACCAGAAAACAGCATCGGGTATATACTACACCATAATACGCCCGGGGGTAGGTACAACACCAGTTACAAACGACTCTTATGTAAACTGTAATTATACGTTTAGATTACTTAACGGATACATTTTTAACGAATATAATAGTGCGGGCGCGGGCGCTCAACTTGAAATTCCTGAACTAATTCCGGGTGTTAGGGAAGCTTTGAAAAGCTATGCAACTACCGGTACAAATATGTCGGTCATCATCCCATCCTCCCTTGCTTATGGAGGGCCGGGTATAAAGAGTCAAAACCTACCGGGCAACAGCTGTGTACGTTTTGACGTACAGGTTTTAAATGTTACGCCGTAGTTAGTTATTCAATGCGGCCTTAAAAGTTTTAAGGCAACGTTCGCGCGCGAAAACGTGGTCAATAATGGGTTTAGGATATTTGCTGAAATCGGCATATTCCGGAACCCATTTTTTTATGTATTTAAGTTCGGGATCAAATTTTTTCGTTTGTGCATCCGGACTAAATATCCTGAAATAGGGTGCCGCGTCGGTACCGCTTCCGGCCGCCCATTGCCATCCACCCACATTGCTGGCCATTTCATAGTCCAATAATTTTTCAGCAAAGTAACGTTCTCCCCAGCGCCAGTCTATCAGCAGGTGTTTTGATAAAAAGCTAGCGGTAAGCATACGGATGCGGTTGTGCATAAAACCGGTCTCGTTAAGTTCGCGCATACCGGCATCAACTAGGGGGTAGCCTGTTTGCCCGTTGCACCAGGCCTCAAATTGCCTTTCGTTGTTTATCCATTCAATCCTATCGTATTCGGGCTTGAATGCATGGTCGGCGGTTTGCGGGAAATGATACAATATCATCATATAAAATTCGCGCCATATTAGTTCATTAAGCCATGTTTTTTCTATAGCGTTTTTAGCATCGGTAGCCAGTTGCCTTATACTAACCGTGCCAAACCGCAGGTGAATGCCAATATGCGATGTGCCTTTTATTCCAGGATAATCCCTTTTTTCGGCATAGTCGTCAATAATTTGCTTGTATGTTTTTGCTGGTATAATTTGCTCACTTCTTGCAAAACCGAGCGATGCTAACGTAGGCAACGGCAAAGCTTTTGTTTGATAAAGATTTTTAAAATACTTTTTTGTAGGATATGATCTGAGGTAAAAATTGCTAAGCTTTGCCTTCCATTTGCGGCTGTATGGGGTGAAAACTGTATAAGGCTTACCATCATCTTTTATTACTTCATCCTTTTCAAATATCACCTGGTCCTTATAAGTGTTAAATGCAATGCCCTGCCCGGCCAGCAAGTTACCTATTTCCCCATCGCGCTGTTTGGCATAAGGCTCGTAATCATGATTGGTGTAAACTTTGGCCACATTATATTCTTTCAGTAATTGCTGCCATGCGCTTTTGGGTGTATCATGTAGCATCAGCAGGCTGCTGCCATGTGCATGCAACTCATCACGCAGATC
>CBFGNU010000412.1:0-2475 GCA_965650195.1 uncultured Mucilaginibacter sp.
AATCCTGTGCTTTCATAGGTTTTATTTTTAGTACGATATAACAGTGCAACAACTGTACCGAAACCGCCGCCTAGTTGGTAGTGGCAGTAGCCGGAGCTTTGCCTATCAGGTCCATAAACTGATCCAGTTTGGGGGTGATAATAATCTGCGTGCGCCTGTTCCTGCTTTTACCCGCATCGGTGGTGTTTTCAGCAACCGGGTTGTACTCGCCGCGGCCACCCGCTGTTAAACGTTTGGGATCAACACCATAAGTGGTTTGTAAAGATTGAACAACTGAAGAGGCACGTAAAGCACTCAGATCCCAGTTATTACGGATGTTGGTTTGCTTGATAGGGACATTGTCTGTGTTACCTTCAATTAAAACATCGTAAGTTGAATAGTCTTTAATGATCTTTGAAATTTTATCTAAAGTACTGCCGGCTTTATCAGATATTTCATAGCTACCTGATTTATATAACATATTGTCAGACAACGAAATATATACAACTCCTTTAAGTACCTGTACATCAACACCCTGCATTTCCTCGCGGCTTAATGATCGGGTAAGGTTGTTGGTCAGTACGGTATTAAGCGAATCACTTTTACCCTTTGCCGCTATCAGCTGTTTGATGTATTTGTTTGAAGAATTGATCTCGTCAACCAGTTTTGAAATATTGGCACCACCCTGGGTGTTTCCGGCTAAACATTTACTTAAAGCGTCCTGTAATCCGGCCAGATTTGATTTTTCAGATGCGATCTGCTCCTCTAAACTTTTCACCCTCGACCGTGAACCTTCCAGTTCGCGTTGGGTAAGGTCGTAACTTTGTTTAAGTTCGCTTTGTTTTTTTTGCAGATCAGCATAGTTTGTCTGCAATGCAGTATATTCTTTCTTGCTGACACAGCCCTGGCTAATAACAGCAGTAGCAAATAGAACGGCTAATAATATCTTGGTTTTCATAAGCTTGTTGTTAGTTAATATTTCGTCATATTATTATTAATGACACTGAATATTAACAAAAACACTGCCGAAAAGTTTACCGGAAGGCTGCCTCGGTCGGTCTTAAACGAGTTTGATATGCTTTTTAAGCGGGGTTAATGCAGTTGGAGATACAGCCTAGCCTTGTATGAAAATATATGTAAAATATATAAATAGTTATTTTTTATAACGGCCAAATCAATTCAAGCTGTTCGCCAACTTTTAATTGTTGCCATTCTGTATCAATCAGTTTTATTCCTTCAGTGCAGTTATCCAGCCACTCCATATCGGTTTTAAGGTCAAGGTGTGAAGTATATATCGCAAACTCTTCCTTTTTTATAAAACCCATATAAACCGACTGCACCGGCCCTACAATCTTTTCGATTGCGCGTAACCCCGGAGTCAACTCGTTTTCCTTACCTGAGAGTTCACTAAAGCTATACCCCTGCGCCAGCATACCCCAAAAGCCATCGTTATAATCAAGGCACTGCTCTACTACAAAGTGAGTGATATCATGAATGAAATAGGTTTTAACATCAAGCCCGGTAATAAGGGTATTAACATTATCCCCGGTTAATTTATATTCTAAAAGATAAGGCGATGCTTTTTTTATCTGAATCTTCATTGCCCTGCAATTTCATCAAAAGTCTTCAAATTTTATTGCGTCGGAATAAACTTGTAAATTTTACCATCGCTATAGTTCAATATATACAAATTGCTGTTACCATCTTCCCCGAAGGATGATAAAGTACCGCCGCTTACTTTACCAATTAAATCATTTTGGCCTGCTTTTTATTTGTATAAGATAGCGCCCATATATTGCCCGATACATAGTCGCCATAAATATACCTGCCGTTTAACCCCGGCAGGTTTTTATCCCTGCATACATAGCCACCGGTAATACTTGCGCCCAAATCTCGTCCGTAGGTAAGTATGGGCAATTGTAATCCGGTTTTATCACAGTCGGATACATAACAGTCGTTTCCTTCCATCAGATCCCACCCGTAGTTACCGCCTTTTTCAATAATATCTATTTCCTCGGTTTTATTCTGGCCAACGTCTGCCGCCCAAAGCAAACCGGTAGTATGGTCTATACTGAACCGCCAGGGATTGCGCATGCCATAAGCGAAAATTTCTTCGCGCAAGCCGGTTGTATTACCTTTAAAGGGGTTGTCGGGCGGAATTTTATAAGGCGTGCCTGCTCCGGCTCCGCTCACATCTATTCGTAAAATTTTGCCCAACAGCGTTTTGTTGTTCTGTCCGTTTTTCTGAGGATCGCCGCCGCTGCCTCCATCGCCAGTAGCTATATACAAAAAGCCGTCGTTGCCAAATGCCAATTTACCGCCATTATGATTTTCAAAAGGCTGCGCAAAAGTCATTAAAATTTCCTCGCTCGCCGCATCGGCTTGGTTAGGGTTACCCGCGCTAACTTTGTAACGCGCAATAACGGTTTCAAGTGAAAGGCTCCGCCGCGTGTAGTTTACATAAAAGTAACCATTGGTTTTATAATCCGGACTGAA
>CBFGNU010000413.1:0-2457 GCA_965650195.1 uncultured Mucilaginibacter sp.
GAAGGGGCGGTGCGTGAAGCTGAAGAAGGCTTAATGGGTATGACTCTTGATCCCGAATTTGAGAAGAATAACTGGATCTATCTGTATTATGCCCACCCGACCGAAAAGAAGCATATTCTGACCCGTTGGAAGATCGTAAACGACAAGTTGGTTGAAAATTCTGAAAAGGTTTTATTAGAAGTAGCTACCCAACGTGAAGTGTGCTGCCATACCGGTGGCGGCATGACGTGGGATCCGAAAGGCAACCTTTTTTTAACTGTAGGTAATAATACAGGTAACCAGCAAGGCGCGCAAACAGATGAACGCCCCGGACGAAGCAGTTGGGACGATCAGGGACATGCCGGAAACTCAAATGACCTGCGCGGAAAAATACTGAGGATACATCCGGAAGCAAACGGTACTTACACTATCCCGGCTGGTAATATGTTTCCAAAAGGAACTGATAAAACCCGCCCTGAGATTTATACAATGGGTCACCGTAATCCATGGAGGATATCAGTAGATACTAAAACAGGTTATATTTATTGGGGCGAAGTTGGCCCTGATGCTAATGAAGACTCAGAGATAGGCCCAAGGGGTTATGATGAACTTAATCAGGCAAAAAAACCTGGTTTCTTCGGCTGGCCGTGGTTTGTTGGTAACAACCAGGCTTTCCCTGTATTTGATTATGCTACAAATAAACCGCTTGATAAAAAAGACCCGAAAAGAGTTGTCAACAACTCGCCAAACAATACAGGTATTAAAGAGCTGCCTGCCACGTCTCCGTCGTTTATTTACTACCCATACGGTGTGTCTGAAGAATTCCCATTGGTTGGTACCGGTAGTCGCAGTGCTACAGGTGGGCCTATATATCATCGTTCAGATTTTTCTGCAAATGCTAAGCGCCCATGGCCCGCCTATTTTGAAGGTAAATGGATTGCAACAGATCTTTCGAGAGGTTGGATAATGACCATTACCATGGATGCTGACGGAAATTATAAATCAATGGAGCGTTTTCTACCAAGCTACCACCCGATTGAACCGATTGACATGCAGTTTGGCCCTGAAGGCGATTTGTATGTACTGGAATACGGCAGTACCTGGTTTGCAAAAAGCCCTAATTCGCAATTGGTAAAAATTGAATATAACGGCGGCAACCGTAAACCGCTGGTTGAAGTTGCAACCAGTAAGCAAGGTGGAACTGTTCCGTTGAAATTAACGCTATCGTCTGCCGGCACAAAAGACTTGGACGGGGACGCACTGAAATATACATGGAAGGTAAGCCAGACAGGAGGTGCCACCAGAATATTTAATGCGCCTAATCCGCCGGTTACTTTTACTAAGCCCGGTGTTTACACTGCATCTTTAATAGTAACTGATCCAAAAGGCCTTAGCAATAGTAAATCTGTAAAAATAATAGCTGGTAACGAAGCTCCGGTTGTGGCATTCAATGTAATGGGGAATAGGAGTTTCTTTTTTAATAAGGAACCTTTAAGGTACGATGTAGCTGTGAGTGATAATGAAGATGGCAACCTTTCAACTGGTAAAATCAGCCCTGCACAGGTAGCTGTTAGCATAGATTACGCATCCGAGGGTTTTGATTTGGCAGAAGTAAGGCAAAGCCAGCGTAGTGTTGATGCGTCTACCAAATTTGCTGTGGCGCAAGCCCTAATGGCCAAAACTGATTGTAAAAATTGCCATAACGTGCATGAAAAGTCTGTAGGTCCATCTTTTTTCCAATTGGCACAGAAGTATAAAAACAAGCCATCAGAAGAAGAACGTTTGGTTAAAAAGATACGCGAAGGAGGAAGCGGCGTATGGGGCGATGTAGCTATGCCGGCGCATCCGGCCATAACAGCCAATGATGCTCACAACATTCTGAACTACATTCTTAATATCGAAGACAAAACTATCAGTACCTTACCTGTTAAAGGATACTACACACCAACCATACCTGCCGGTGATAACGGTAAGGGGTACCTGGTGCTGCGTGCTGCTTACACCGATAGAGGCAGCAAGGGTGTGCCTCGTCAAACAACAGAAAATGTTGTGATATTAAAAAGCCCCGTGGTTAACGCCACTGATGCCGAAATACTTAAAGGCGGCGAAATTAAAGCTAATGACAGAGGCAGCGGAACTTTCTTTATTCCGGCAAGCAATGGCTATATTGTTTATAAAGGTGTAGATATGAGCGGCATTAAAGTGCTAAAGCTAAATGCCAGGGCAACCTCTCGTGAAGGACAACCCGGTGGAGTAGTTGAAGTACGCTTAGGCTCGCCAACAGGACAAATGATAGGGCGAACTGAAGTTAAGCAAGCTGAACAGCAAAGGCGAGGTGCACAACAAGCACCGAGTGCTGCTCAGGCTGCTCAGGATGCTGGCGGAAAGCCTGTTGCACCAGCGGTACAGGCACGGCCTGTTGGTCCACCGACATTTGACGCGGTGATCAACCCTGTAAATGGGAAGCAAGATGTATAT
>CBFGNU010000414.1:0-2451 GCA_965650195.1 uncultured Mucilaginibacter sp.
GTCAATGGCGGCACCTTTTTTAAAGGTGGCGGCATTTTTATTGGCGGCACGGGCGGTATAGGCGGAACCGGTGGTATCGGTGGAACCGGAGGTATAGGCGGCGGCATTTTTATTGGCGGCAGCGGTGGAATAGGTGGCGGGGTTTTCCAGTCCGAGTTATTATTTCTGCCGGATTGCGCCACGACAGGCCTTGCACTTATTGCGAACACAAGGAGCGATAATACAATGATTAGTTTTTTCATTAAAGTAGTTATTTCTGGTTTACGATCTTATGTTATATTTAATCAGGGTTGTTGTTATGCTTTAGTTGGACGCTTGTCTCCGGATATTTAGCGGATAACCAATGGTTACGATCATGCTGGCCCTGTCGCCCGAATAGCTGGTGAGATTATCTACACCTAAGCCAATAGATAGAGGATTAGCAAATGGCCTGAAACCCGCCGATACACCCAAGTTTGTGCCATACCATTCGGCGGCCATATTTACGTGCTTTAAAATCTCGTAAGAAACTCCTGCAAATACGGCTGTAGCCTTTTTGCCTTTGCCGTTTTGTACATCAAATGGACTTTTGTGCATAAACCGCCCGGTACCTATACCAATGGTATAACTTAGAGCTGATGCACCGGGTGTTTTTGAAGGTGCCCATTGTACAGCGTGGCTAAATGCAAAGTAAAATGTAGATGCGGCGGCGTCTGACTGGATATTGGATGCAAGAAGACCTAACCCGCCCACAGAAATGCTACTGGCTACCGAAAGTTGCCTGCTAACGGTGAAATTAACCGAGAAGTTTTTAAACTGGTTAACGTTGGCCATATTAACTCCGGCTGCTACATTTACCGCTTTTACCGGGTTGCCGGCGCTAATGCCGGCGAAGGCAATAAAATCTGCCTGTTTTTCACGGTAAAGCTCAGGGTAAGTGCCGCCAATACCACCAAATAGATACGTACCGCTACCGCCGAATCCGGTCGGTGACATAATGCCCGAAGGCGCATCGTTAGGGGAAAGTAGTTGAGTTTTTGGCAGGATGTCTGGTACATTTACCAATGAGTTGAGTTTTTTTTCCATTGCATTTTCAAAGGACGTTTGGGCAGTTGCATTGGTTGAAAAAACAAAATTTGAAGCTGCGAATGATAGGGCCGCAACACACCTTACAAAATTGTTGTTCACGTTAGGTTAGGATTTTAGGTTAAGGTAAGTAGTTACTGTTTGCATAATTGTGAGATTGATTTGATAGTACAAGAGTACGGTCGGCAAACTCGATAGCCAATACAAATCACTTGGTATTTTGAAGGGATAAGGCTGAATATTACTCACGAAAGTTGAGTGAACAATTTATTGAAGCACCGTTAACGCCCGGGCGGGCGCCTTTGGTTTTTTAGTGACAATACAAATACAGCCATTGAGGTGTTGCAGAAAATATGTGTTTCCTATGCAACAAAACTTTAACTATTTAATTATCAATTAGTTAGATTTTTTATTTAGAACAACTTATTCGTCAGCAATGCTAGCTGTAAATTATTAGTAAGCGCCTGATTATAAAACGATTGTAAAATTGAAAAATTGACTCTTTTTTGAGATTTTTTGCAACACAAAAGCAACAGTTTAGCAACACTTTTGCAACACCCGTTTTTAGTGACCTGTCGTAAAAAAACTCACACTTTGGGTCCTACTTATCCTGCTTTGCGTTTTCTTTTTTAGCAGAATACACAGTATCAGCAGCCCCAAACAAACACCGGTTAAGGTCCCGCGTAAAAAATCCGGCACGTCAGCTATACGTTGCAAAACCACTATACACGTAACTAAGGGCAAAATGCATATAAGCCATAATAATGCGATGTTTCTCTTTTTCATTGAAGTTGATCGTTTATTTTTTTTAATGATGTTAGCATATCATTTAGTTTGGCCGACTGCTTTTTGAAATTGCGTGGTCGTAAATAGAAACAACTAAATATCGTCCAACCTACAGCAATCACATAAAATATGGCTGATAGAGCTGTACTTTTTTGCACAAACTCATACAAAAACAAAAGCAAACCTATAGAACTAAACAGCAGGCCCATTACCTGCGTATACTTGTAGTAATACAGCTGGTTGCGGCGGGTTTGTTCTAAAAATTGAATAAACTCCTTGTTGTTGTAATCTTTCAGATCAATAAATCGTTTTATGGACCTGGCATTTGTGTATATCGATATCAGACATGCAATCAAAGTAAATATCATACCCGCTATAGTAGTTATTGCTAACACCGGCGTGTTGACGAAGAAGGCGAGCATTATAACGATAGCCACCGCTCCCACTGCTATAGACAATACTTTGTTCCGCAGTTTCTGGTAACGAAATTTCTTAGCCATCTTCACCATGTCTGCCGTTGTGGGCAGTTCATCGGTTTTTGCCGTATGCCAAATGGCTTTAAGTTCATACAAATTGTCCATGCGCTCTGAATTTAATAGC
>CBFGNU010000415.1:0-2439 GCA_965650195.1 uncultured Mucilaginibacter sp.
CCATTCACCATTTCGTAGCCCGTAGATACTATTTGTGAATAACGTTTCAACACAAGCCCGGTATTATTATCAATTAATATGGTGCCATTAATGCGGCTGTTTAAATTTCCCCCTAATTCTGATGATTTAAAAGTGATTGTGGTGGTGCGTGGCGTTGTGGCATAAATGGTATAGGTGGTTTGCGTTTTAGGCGTATTAATTGGCCATGAATATCCCTTTTTTAATGTGCTGTTTGGTGGAAAACCGGCAAGGAAAGGTAGCGCTGTTCCTGCTTGAAAATTTTCAGGCTGAATGCCCGAAAAAGACAAAAGCGTATCGTTCAGCCTCACAGGTGGCCTGGTTTCCAATATTTCACCCTTGTTATTAACACCAACCTGTAATTTAACCCGCCCCAAATTTTGCAACCCAACCTGGATCATCGAATTAGGATCGGCCGCTTTGGCTGAAGAATAGATAAAGGATTGGTCCATAGCGCTTATGGTGTCAATAAGTTTAGTAGTTGAAATGGCTATTGACGCCCCCTGCATATTTGCATCTGTTACTTTGTATGACCGCACCATAGTTGATGATGAGCTTACATCCAACTTTTGACTGCCACGTTGTAATACACAGTTTGACCGCACAAGCACTTCACGCTGAAACTCCTCTCCCTTTTTAAATTTACTTTGCGCACTTGAAGCGATGCTTATTACTATAAACAAAAGGGCTAGCGAATATTTTAAACTGACATTTTTCATTCTAGTTCGGTGTGATTATCAGTTTAAAGTCTATGGTTTGTGGCACGCCCGGTGTGCTCCACAATACCGTTCCTATAGGCGGTCCCGAAAAAGTAACGGGCAAACTTACTTTGGGTATAAGGGGCAGCCCGGTATCGCGCGTGTTTGGAGCAACAGAGCCTACGGGTTCCGGCGGAATAGGTGGCATATCGGGAGCCAATGGCATCGGCATATTGCCGGATATAGGCTCGGGCATATCCTGCAACGAGCGGTCTGGCATATTGGGCATTTCAGGCATTTCGGGCAGCGGAATGCCTGAAAATGCAACGAGGATATCAGCAGTTTCGGGTTGTTGCGGCTGGCTCGCATCGGGCGGCGTTGCAGAAATAGGCGCCAACTGCAATACAGAAACTGCGGCCACAGGCTGAACACCCGCCGGCACATCAGCAAACGGTAAAGCCACGGCCCCGGAATTACCTGCACTGCCTGTTGCATCCCCTTTGGTTATTGTCCCCGGTGCTACCGGAGGCGGCACGTTCCAGTCGGACTGGTTGCCGCGCTGCGCATTTGCTTTATTAAAGAAACACGTGCCAATTAGAAAAACTAATATAAAAGGCATCAGGAAGCACCCTGGTCTTCGGTCCACCCTCGCATTTGCCTCTTTATAGTTCGGTCTCATTTTAATTATCTTTTTATTGAAAGCGGATAACATACAACAAATGACGCGTTCACCTTATCCGAAGAAAATCTGGTTAAGTTGGTTAATCCAATGCCAAGCGCCAACGGTTTTTCAAACGGTTTAATTCCGAGAGAACACCCCAGATTCATCCCCGACCATTCCGCATTAAAGTTAACTTTTTTAAGTAATTCATAGGATATGCTTCCAAATATGGCCGTTCCATGGTAGCCTCTACCCGCTTGTATATCATATGGGCTTTTTCTGTAAAACCTACCGGTGCCGATACCTATGGTGTAACTCAGTTTTGAGCTCCCAGGATTTAGCGACGATGGAAGGGATTGAATGGCATGACTAAATGCGATATATATTGTCGATCCCTGAGAATCGCTAAGTCTTGGATTTGCAAATAACTGCATAGCTCCCGCTGAAATACTACTGCCCACAAAAACACGACGGCTTACTGATAAATTCCCCGAAAAGTTGCTCACATTTGATATATCAGTGGCATTAAAGCTAACAGCAATATTCACTGCGCGCTCCGGATCGCCAAAACAAAAGCCCGCGAAAGATATAAGGTCTGGATCTGTTCCATAGGGCTCCATATTGTTGCCCCCCACCCCTCCAAATACATAACTACCAAAGCCACCCCAGCCCGAAGGAACAGTTATGCTCTGTAAAACAGGGTTTGGCAAAAGCTCTTCTCTGGGGCCTTTAACCGGGGCCAAAAGCACATCCATTTGTTTCTGCAAGGCGTCCTCAAACGAACTTTGGGCAAATACATTGTTAAAACTTAACAACCCACCAACCATCAGCACTAAATATTTTAAGCGCCGCCGCATTAATTTGCAAGCCCTCGGGGTAAAGGTCATAGGTAGTTAGGTGTATTTTTAAGTAAATATATCATTCTATTTCAAAACTTTTTGCCTTAAACTTAATATGCCAAGGTAATTAGGTGTAAAGTTACCAGATATTCATTCCCTAGGAAATACCACCCTCCTTGTATTGTTCACCTTTTTGTTACGCCCTAAACTTGTATCATCAAAA
>CBFGNU010000416.1:0-2396 GCA_965650195.1 uncultured Mucilaginibacter sp.
ATCAAACGTAAACCTGTTAAAATCGCCATTATACCTGATATGCAGGCATTTGAAACGACAAGAGGCTCTTGCTTAAAACCAAAATGTTCCGCTACTAATTTAGCAGAAGTATGTAATGCTATCTTTGTTTTCAGATCAGGTCTATCGGGTTCTGTCTCCAACAAACTTATGTTGCCTTTGGTTGACGAAACGATAAGAATAGTGCGTTCACTTTTCAGATCGATATCACAGCTAACTGATGCTTGCTTTACTGAAGCTATAATGATTTTTTCAAACTTGGTATAGGTTGTATCATCGTTATATGCATCTTCTGCAAAAAGTGATGCGTAAAAAGAATTGGCAAAGATTGTTGTGTTGCGATGTTCTGCTATCCCCGAGTCGCCGAGTTTTAATCGCTCCATATTTTGGGATGTAGTGTGCCCTAATGGCGATATAATATTGTCTGCAGCTATATAAACAGGTCGCATTACTGGTTAATAAATATTTTCATTTCGCACTGGGCCAGCAGTTTGTCTTCACACCATATCTTGCCCGATACTATACCCGCATCAAAAACCTGCACCTCTATTTTTATTTCGGTAAGCAATTCATCGCCTACTTTTGGCAAAGCAAAAACTTCAAAATTCTTTACCTGTCCAATATAGCCAGTTGCAACGGGCCTGTCCTCTATTCGCGCCATATTACCTGAGCCGGCGGCGGCTGTTTGCGCCATGTTCTCCATTAGGCCGGCTTCGCTAAATTCACCATTGATAACAAATACATTATCAGCAGGAACGACAAATTTGGTGCGTGTTATGTTATCATCAGAGAAAAGTAACTCATCCACCATTACAAAGGGCGGCTTTTGCGGTATTAATGATAATATGTCTAACTCATCCATTATGTATACAGACCTCCGTTAATTGATAAAACCTCGCCGGTTATATACGATGCTTCTTTTGATGCTAAAAAGCCAACCGCGTGTGCTACTTCTTCCGGCAGACCAAACCTATTAACCGGAATGTTTCGTCGTAGTTCTTTTTCGTCCAAACCGTCTGTCATATCTGTTTTAATAAAACCGGGAGCTACAGCGTTTACAGTGATGCCGCTACGGCCCACTTCCTGCGCCAAAGCCTTGGTAGCGCCTATAACTCCTGCTTTTGCGGCGGAATAATTAGTTTGACCCGGCAAGCCTTTTATTCCGGATAACGACACCACATTTACAATGCGTCCGAAACGGTTTAGCATCATCTCTTCCAATACCAAACGCGTAACATAAAAAAAACTATCCAGACTGGTTTTTATAACGTTGTCCCATTGCTCATCTTTCAGCCAAACCATCAGGCTATCATCGCGTATACCGGCATTATTGACTAACACCTCAATATTAGCACCTTCGTTGGCGTTTATCCACGTTTGCAGTACTTCTTTAATTTGTTCTTTATCAGCAACGTTAAAAGCAAGCAATTCGCCGTTTCCACCTGCCTGTTTTATAAGGGTGAGTGTATTTTCGGCCTCGGCAATATTACTTTTGTAATTTATCAAAACATAATAGCCCATAGCGGCCATTTTTAAGCAAATAGCCCTACCTATACCTCTGGATCCACCGGTAACCAATGCACATTTCATATCGTTTGTGTAGCTATAGCCGCTGTAGTTTGTAAGTATTTCTTAACCCGTTCCATATCTTTATATTTGGGTGTATCTTCAATAAACTTAGGAAAAAATCCCCTTACATCCTCGTATAGCTGTCGGGTTACCGGTGCCATTTCATCCTCGCATTGTAAATAGTCTATTGCCTGTAAAAGCGTCATTAACTGAATTGATAACACGGTAAACGCATTGTCAATTACCTTTGCCGTAATTAAAGCTGCATTACAGCCCATGCTCACAATATCCTGATTATCATTATTATTTGGAATACTATGGACATACATTGGGAAAGATAGTGTTTGATTTTCGGCAACGGTTGATGTTGCTGTAAACTGCACTCCCTGCATGCCAAAATTGAATCCCAAAACACCCAGGTTTACAAACGGCGGGAATTTTTGGTTGAGCTTATCATTCAGTAAATAATTCAACTGCCGTTCTGATAGCATGGATAATTTGGTGATGGCTATCTTTAATTTATCCATTTCAAGCGATACATAATCGCCATGAAAATTGCCGCCATGGAATACGTTGCAGTTATGATGATCAATAACAGGGTTATCATTCACTGAGTTCAATTCATTCACCAAAACATGCTCAGCGTTATTAACCGTGTCTAAAACCGGCCCTAATACCTGGGTAACACAACGTAGTGAATAATACTCCTGCACCTTGTCTTCAAAAACTTCCTGATCTATGTTATCCGGCTGATACAAATGATCAGTACGACTGCGAATCATTTTGCTGCCCTGTAGAATATTTCGAAA
>CBFGNU010000417.1:0-2388 GCA_965650195.1 uncultured Mucilaginibacter sp.
TTCAAAGCCGTATAGCGGTTGAAACCGCGATGGAAGCCGGCGAAGCTTTTGAAGTACCTGCGGGTTACTTTGAGAACCTGAGCAGCCAGATACAAAGCCGTGTGCTTGTTGAGGAAGCGCTTGCCGGTGAAGAGGCCTTTACAGTACCTGAGGGCTATTTTGAACAGCTTAATGCCAAAATTTTAAATAAAACAGTAACACAAGAAGCGGTACAGCGCAAAGGTGGTGTGATCAGATTGATGAGATCAACCGCGTTTAAATATGCTACTGCCGCTTGTTTTGTGTTGGTAGCAGGTGCAAGTTTTATGTTGTGGCCGTCAGCTTCAAGTGTTGATGCGCATAATTCATCTTATCTGCATAAAGAATTATCAAACATCCCCTTGGATGAATTACAGGGATATATTCAGGTAAGTATGGATGGCAGTGATGTTCAGCACACTGTAGGTGTTGAGGAACTGCCGGTTAAGGATGCCGCGTTTAATGCTGAATTACAAGATTATGTGGACGGGCAATAAGTTAATTATAATGAAAGCGTTTACGAGACATATTTTTATTGCTTTATTACTATTGGTAATAGGCTATGGTGCCACGGCGCAGGGTATTCCGCGTAATGGTTTCCGCCCGGCTAATCCAAACGGCAATGGGCAGCGCTTTAACCAAATGCCTAATGCAGGAGGCATACAAAAGGTGCAGGCAATAAAAGAGAAATATCTGGATCAGAACCTGCAGCTTACTACCGATGAAGCGGCACGTTTTTGGCCTTTATACAGGCGGTACCAAGATGAACTGATAGAAGTATACAGGCTGAAAAGGCTGAATAATTCGGATGCACAGGCTAATGGCCGCGAGCAGATCAAGAAAAATATGGAATATGATAGCCGTATAGTTAGGATAAGGGAACGTTATGCCGATGAGTTTTTGAAAGTGCTTCCGGCTGAGAAGCTGAGCAAACTTTATAAAGGCGAGCGCGAATTTAACGACGAATTGATAAGAAAGTTAAACGAGCAATAGAAAAGTATTTTAAACTAAAAGGCCTGCCACATAAGTGGCGGGCCTTTTGTATTTTTGATGCATGCCAACCCTTCGCCAGTTATTCTTAGCTAACAATGCGCAAACTACCAATTTCCCGCTGCTGCTGGAGTTTGAACGTGCGGAGGGGATCTATTTATATAACAGCGAAGGAAAAGCTTATACTGACCTTATATCGGGCATTGGCGTAAGCAGTTTAGGGCATGGTAATCCAAAAGTTATTGAAGCGGTAAAGCAGCAGGTTGACAAATACATGCACCTGATGGTTTATGGCGAGTATGTACAGACACCCCAGGTACGCTTTGCTGAAAAGCTGGTTTCGGTACTTCCTGAAAATCTTTCATCAGTTTATTTTGTAAACTCAGGTGCCGAAGCGGTAGAGGGAGCCATAAAATTGGCTAAACGCTTTACCGTCAGGCAGCAGGTTGTTGCATGCAATGGTTCTTACCATGGCAGCACCCACGGCGCTTTAAGCGTTATGGGGAATGAAGAGTATAAGCAAGCCTATCGCCCGCTTTTACCCGGTGTTAGCTTTATAAACTTTAATAGAGTTGATGATCTTCAACGCATAACTAATGAAACTGCCTGCGTAATTATTGAGACCATACAAGGCGAAGCTGGAATAAGAGTGCCCGATATTGCTTATATGCAGGCCTTACGCAAACGCTGCACAGAAACCGGCACCTTGTTAATATTAGATGAGATACAAGCTGCATTCGGTCGTACCGGGAAGCTATTCGCTTTTGAACATTTTGATATAGTACCTGATGTTTTGCTATTAGCCAAAGCTTTGGGAGGCGGAATGCCTATTGGTGCGTTTATCACATCAAACAAGATTATGGGCGCATTAAAGGAAAATCCCATACTTGGGCATATAACTACTTTTGGCGGGCACCCGGTATGCTGTGCTGCAGGGCTTGCCGCTTTAGAGGTTTTATTAGATGATGACCTGGTATCCGGCGTAGCCGAAAAGGAAGCGCTGATACGCCAATTGCTTGTTCATCCCGCCATAAAACAGATACGTGGCAAGGGCCTGATGTTAGCAGTAGAACTGGAAAACTTTGATCTCAATAAAAAAATTATAGACCGCTGTATTGAGAATGGCGTAATAACCGATTGGTTCTTGCACTGCAGCAACGCCATGCGTATAGCCCCGCCGCTCATTATCACCTCCACTCAAATAAAAGAGGCTTGTAAAGTTATACTTGAAGCCATTAATTTTTATTCCTGACTAGAAAGTCAGTATTCCTAACTTAAGTTAAACGCTTTCAATAAATTAACTGTATTTAAAAAAAATACAGAATATAATCTAAGCGTATTTTTCTTTCAGCCTATTTTATTTGGTATAGTTTATGCAAT
>CBFGNU010000418.1:0-2381 GCA_965650195.1 uncultured Mucilaginibacter sp.
AATGCAGCTTGCGCTTGTGTTTCGCTCAGTTGGCTAAGCTCTTCTAATATTTGTATCCCGGTGACGATGTTATAGCCACTTACACTGCCGCCATGCAATTGGCGCGAATAATAATTGAGCTGATCTGTTACATAGTTATCTATACCCTCAGCCATTTTTGTGCCGATGGCTTTTTGGTTTAATTGATAGGCCAGCTTGGTTAGGGTGAGCCTGTTGTTTGCCGCCCGCATATCAGCAAATATTTCGGGCATTTCTCTATTATATTTATTGATAACGTTAACCGCCTGATCATGGTTGCCTTGTTTTATCAGATCCTGGGCCAATAAGGTAAATGCAGCGGTTGTTACCGAGTAAAACATGGTGCGGCTTTCCTCATCCAAATACCTCGCATGCTTATAATTACCAAACCTGAATTTGTTTATCAGGTTATCATACATTACCGGTACATTTATCTTTAATGTTTGATCTGCCAGTGACGTGTCGGGTTTTAGCGGCAGTAGCCGGTAAGTAAAGCCTTCGCGATACAAGTAGTCCTGCAAGCCCATCAGGTTACTGCTGCCAATGGTAACGGTAAAGCATACCGGGCGCTTCCAGTTGTTGTGAGCCAGGATATCCAATATGGCCAGGTCATCCTTCATCACATAGTCCGAATTGTATTGCCAGGTAAGGCTGTCGGCTATCCTGTTATATTGGTTAGCCGCAATTACGTTGTTTTTTTTAACGGCGTTTTTATCAACGGTCAGCTTTAAATTTTTTGTAGGGAGGATGTTAAAGCCTACGCCGCTTTGCGCCTTGTATAGGGTTTCATCAGAGGTGATGTAGTTAAAAATGTCCTTTAACTCGGCGTTGTTCATATCGCCACCATCGCGGTAAAAAATCATATCCCGCACGCCGGTTTTGTATTTGCTGAATGGCATGGTAATAGGCAATGCCGCCGATTGATTAATTGGCCGCTGCATTTGCCGGATAGACCAATCTGCCGATAGCAGGCTAATGTTCACCACGCGCACATCGGGCCTTATATTTTCTACTTCCTGCGCATACCAAAGCGGATAGGTGTCATTATCGCCATAAGTAAACAAAATAGCATTAGGCGGGCAGGAGATAAGGTAATTATAAGCCATATCACGGGCCACGGTTTTGGTAGAGCGATCATGTCCGCGCCACTCCGTAAATGCCATTAAAACGGGGGCAGCTAATAATCCCATAGAAATGGCTGCTATAACTGTTCTTTTCGCTGTCAGTAGCTTTTTAAGCTGCGCTGCCAAGGCCAGTACACCCAACCCAACCCATATGGCAAAAGCATAAAACGAACAGACGTAGGAGTAATCTCTTTCGCGGGGTTGTATCGCCGGCTGGTTTACGTACAGCACAATAGCCATCCCGGTGAAGAACCATAGCAATACAATTACAACAGCATCGCGCTTGCGGTGTTTAAAATGATACCACATGCCCAGCAAACCTATTATAAGCGGCAGGCCATATAGCGGCATGTAATTGCTGTCGTGCGTAACAGATTTTGGCAGTTGTTTAAATCCATCCAAAATTCCTGTTGTCCAGTCGCCATCAACATAGCCTTTGAAGCCGCCCATGTGCTGCTGACCATCCATTTGGTTAACGCGACCGGCAAAATTCCACATAAAGTAGCGCACGTACATCTGGTACGTTTGCCAGCTTAAAAAGAAGCCAATGTTATCTATAAAGTTGGGTGCCCTGTCTGCCGGAATTTGCTGCCACTGACGATAAAAAGACGGGTCGCCGCCCTCGCGACTGAAAATACGAGGGAAGAATGTATTATGGTCGTAGCCATAAGCCGGCCTTTTACCCGATTCTTCGTAGCGTTTATCACCTTTAATGTACATGGTGCCGTTATCTTTCCGCTCAATTATATTGGCATCAAAATAAGGTCCGTAAAACAAAGGCATTTGGCCATACTGGTCGCGGTTAAGATAGCTGTTAAGGGTGAAAGCGTTATCTGGGTTGGAGTTATTCAGGTTGGTGCCTGCTGCTGCTCTGATGGGTATATAAGCGAACGACCCATATCCAAAATAGATAAATGCCGTGCACAGCAACACCAGGTTTAGCGTTGGTTTTTGTTTTTTTATGCTGTAGATGATGCCTGCAGTCAGTAAAACTATCAGCAATATAAAAAATAAAATAGCCCCGGTATTAAAGCCAAAACCAAGCGAATTGACGAAATACAGATCAACATAGGCTGCCGCTTTTATGGTGTATTGCCTTATGCCAAATTGCACTATAGCCAAAATAACCACGCTCGAAAAAAAAGCGATAACACCTTTTTTAAATGTCATCACCGGGTTGCGCCTGTTAAAATAAACGAGAGTGATAGCCGGGATGGTGAGCAAATTAAGCAGGTGTAT
>CBFGNU010000419.1:0-2380 GCA_965650195.1 uncultured Mucilaginibacter sp.
GTTATTACAGCCACCTGGATACATACTTAGATCCTGATCCATATAGCGCGCCGGTTGTTTACATTTACAAAACTGTACGCGACCCTAAAGCACCGGGTGGTGCCAGGTTTGTTCCTGAACTGGTGCACAACCGTTCGGGCGTGGGATCAGATGTTTTGGCAACGGATCTTAACAAAGACGGCGCAATTGACATTGTTACCGCAACCAATCGTGGCGTATTTATTTACTGGAACACCCCAAAAGGCGGAACTAAAGCAACCGCAGCTAAAAAGTAATTTCATTTAAATTTCTAAGAAAAAGCCTTTCTGAATTATCAGGGAGGCTTTTTCGGTTTTTTGGGGTATATTGCCTTAGCTGAAACAGTAACAGACCATAATGGTTAATATAAAAATCGATACGATCTCGGAGGCCATTAAAAAATCCGAAATCGAAAATCCGAAATCCGACATCTAGAAAACATGCTCATTAAAATATATCCCGAAAATCCCAACGAAAAAACCATTCAGCAGGTAGTGGAAGTATTGCGCCGGGGCGGATTGATCATCTACCCTACTGATACCGTTTATGGGCTGGGCTGCGATATTACTAACCACAGGGCCATTGAGCAGATAGCCAAGATCAGAAACATAAAACTGGAAAAAGCCAATTTCTCGTTTATATGTTATGATCTGAGCCACATATCCGACTATATAAAGCCCATTGATAACACTACCTTCCGTGTTTTAAAAAAAGCGTTGCCGGGGCCATTCACCTTTATTTTTAATGCCAATAATAACGTACCCAAACTGTTAAGCTCCAACAAAAAAACAGTGGGTATACGTGTGCCCGATAATAACATTGCCCGTTGTATTGTAAAAGAACTGGGCAACCCTATCCTATCCACATCAATACATGATGATGACGAGGTTATTGAGTACTCAACTGATCCGGAATTGATCTATGAAAAATACCAGGACCTGGTTGACCTGGTGATAGACGGCGGTTATGGTGATAACATCCCCTCAACTGTTGTTGACTGCACTAGTGGGGACTTTGAGGTTATTCGTGAAGGTAAGGGTGAGTTGGAGATGTATTTGTAAGGAGTAACAGATTAATTAACGAACGCTATCCATATTCTTCGACTACGGACAGCGTTCGTTAAAAAACAGTCACTAACTACTTCAACTCCCTAATAAAAAGCGATTTTACGTCAACCGTAGTAGGAGTATGCAGGTGACAAAGCTGAAAGCCGATCTTTCCGCTATCAAAACCTCCCTCGTGCACTATATCAATGGTTTTAACACCATTCAGCCAGGCTTGTATGTGGTGGCCCTTTGCCACTATGTAGTAATGGTTCCAGTCGTTAAATTTTACAACCTTAGGCACCAACGCGTCCGGAAACTTTTGCACCATGCTTGCTCTGCGTTCTTCCCAAAGCGATCCCCAATAACCTTTTCCCATATCTATCTGGTAGCCGGGGGCATCGTCAAAACTGGTAGGGTTTATGCGAACACATACACCTGAATTGGCATCCTCATCGCCCACCATTTTTATCATTACGTTCAGTTCAAAATCTTTATAGGTTTTTTTTGTGTAACCGTAATGATGTTCTTTTTCTTTACCAACAGCACCATGTAATTCGTGGTTGCTCAGCTTCCAGTAGGCATCTTCCATGTTCCAGTCGTTTGCGTCGGTCAGCAGATCTACCCAGCCTTTTCCCGCCGGTTTACCATTTACCAATTTACCACTTGCCGGCAGCGTGTTTTTCAACGTGGTATCAGCCTGTGCGTACGCGGTAGAATAAATAATTGCGGGGAGTAATAGCGCCGTTAACAATTGTAGGGCGCGGGTTTTTAATTTGCTGTTTCCTTTAAGGATAAGCTGATTTAAGCGGATCATGTGGTTTATTTTAAAAGTGATTGGTTATCAATTAAATAAAGGTAACAAATTCTGACTAACTGCAAATTAATCGTTACCAGGCCTTTGAGCCGCATTGCTTACTTGTGGATTACAACATTTTATGTACATTAGATCAGCCAAATCATATCAAAAATGAAAAAGTCGCTATTTCTGAGTTTCTTATTACTGGGTTGTTTACTTCTTGTCAACGGCGACGTGTTTGCGCAGTTAGGTGCACAGGGGCTTATTCAAGGCAGTAATGCAGTAATTGCCCGCCGCACCGATACTTTAGTTTATAAGGCCAGTGCTTACGTTATTCAGCCGAATGATAAATTAGACGATCTGCTAAAACGTTTGCCGGGTATAACGATTGACAACCAGGGTAAGATGTATGCGCAGGGTGAAAAACTGCAACGCCTGTTGCTTGATGGTGAAGAATTTTTTAGCGACGACCCGGTGTCTGCCGCGCACGTTTTAAGAGCCGATAAAGTAGATAAAGTTA
>CBFGNU010000420.1:0-2357 GCA_965650195.1 uncultured Mucilaginibacter sp.
CTTGCCTTGACGCAGGCGACGAGGTGTTGGTACCAGAGCCCTATTACGCCAATTACAACGGATTTGCCAGCCAGAGCGATATTGTGGTTACGCCTATCCTATCCTATATAAAAGATAGCTTTGCCCTTCCCCCTATTGCCGAATTTGAAAAGCATATCTCGCCAAAAACAAAGGCCATATTTATTTGCAGCCCGAATAACCCAACAGGTTATCTGTATTCGCGTGAAGAAATGGAAGCCTTAAAAACGCTTGTGTTGAAGTACGATCTGTATTTATTTGCTGACGAAGCTTACCGCGAGTTTGTTTATGGCGATCAGCCTTTTGTATCGCCGATGCATTTGGATGGTTTGGATGAAAATGTGGTAATTATAGACACCGTTAGCAAGCGCTACAGCGCCTGCGGAGCGCGATTGGGTTGTATCATCACCAAGAACAAAAAGTTTTGGCAAACGGCTATAAAATTTGCCCAGGCACGATTGAGCCCAGGCATGGTGGAGCAGATTGCCGGCGAAGCTGCTATTGATACGCCTGATGAGTATTTTGCACATGTAAAAGCGGAATATAACAGTCGCCGCAATACTATAGTTACTGCGTTAAATAAAATGGAAGGCGTTTATTGCCCTAATCCGGGTGGCGCGTTTTATGTGATGGCGCAGCTGCCTATTGATAACTCTGATAAGTTTTGCCAATGGATGCTGGAAGAATTTACTTACGAAAATCAAACCGTTATGATGGCGCCTGCTACCGGCTTTTACAGCACACCGGGGGCCGGAGATCAGCAGGTACGCCTGGCCTATGTTTTAAATAATACCGACCTGGAAAAGGCAATGAAATGTCTTAACGAAGCGCTAAAGGTATATCCTGGACGTGTGGTTGAAAGCGAAAAGGCGAAGGCAGAAAGTGTTCATTAATAAATTAGCTGAAAGCGGAAAGGTAAAAGCTTAAAGCGTTTTGTAATTGAGGAAATAGAAGATGAAACTAAATAGACTTTATTTTTTTATGGCGATACTGTTTGTTTCTGTACAAGCAGCTAAGGCACAGGATAAATCCGTAAATAGTGTATTGACTGCCTATTTTACCTTAAAAAATGACCTGGTTGCTGATAACTCAGCAACGGCAAAAACACACGCTACAGAATTAGCGGCTGCTATAAAAGCAGTACCTGCTGATAAAATACCTGCGGAGCAACTAGCCGCCTGGAAAAAAATCCAGCTGAGCACAACCCGTATTGGCGAAGCCAAGGATATTGATACCCAGCGCGATTATTTTGCTATCCTTTCGGATAACATGATAGCAGTAACTAAAGCGCTTAAGGCAAACACCACGACCGTTTATCAGCAATACTGCCCTATGAAAAAGGTTAATTGGCTAAGCGAGGTTTCGGCTATTAAAAACCCTTTCTACGGCAAGCAGATGCCGACCTGCGGACAGGTGACAGAAACGCTGGCTGCAGTAAAATAATATCGTCGTATTACAGTTTTCAAAAAGGACCGGTGCTTTTAGCTTTATTCTTTCAGCTTTCAGCTACCAAATCCGTATATTTGTAACCGCTTTTAGCTTTATTCTTTCAGCTTTCAGTTCCAAAAATGGGGTCGACCGGAATTGACAGGATGGAGATAAGTAGGTAAGCATGCAGCGCGTTGTACGAATTAGCGCTCTAATCTGAACGTTCAAACACACAAATGGCGAAAATAACTACGCCTTAGCTGCCTAATTTAGAATTAGCATAGCTTTTGTCCCGCTGGTATTCTGTTCTGTTATATCAGCATATGGGGCATCGATCAACAGAACTGGTTTGGTTAAGGGTGCGAAAACCGAACGAGATAAAGCACATAAGGAAGACGGTACAGGCAATCGGCCAGCCTTCCCCTTCCCGACAATTAAATGGCAGATAAGCATGTAGAAAGCATAATTTGTTCCATGTTTGGACGAGAGTTCGAATCTCTCCGGGTCCACCAGACAAGCCAAAAAGCCCTTATAGATAATTTTATAAGGGCTTTTTCATGGATAAACTGTCCATAATTATAGACCATTCTTATCTCTTTTCATGTTTGAACATCTACCTGCAACATGGTATTGCAAGTCTGTTTTTTTATAATTTATTTTGCTTAGTTTTAGAAACCAGTTTTGTTTTACAATTAAGGTTTTAAACCTTTCAATGCTCTTATTTTATATAAGTATAATAATCGTATGTAATTGGCATACTTATCATAATAGCGCTGAAGTTTTAATTTCTTGAACAAACGGATAGAGGGGGAATCAGCACTACATAATGAAAAATGCTCAAGGCATCTTCTATCTTATCGGTACTACTATCCTTTTGATAGTAATTAATACCATATTTTTTCTTTTTCAAA
>CBFGNU010000421.1:0-2350 GCA_965650195.1 uncultured Mucilaginibacter sp.
CATTGCCCTGCCTGCACCGTGCGACGCCGAGTACAAGGCGTTTTCACTCCCCTTCCCTGCCACCAAATACGCCGGGGTGGTCATGCTGCCGGGGATGATACCCAGTTCGTCTTTGTGTGCCGGCGTGGCCCCTTTGCGGTGCACTATTACTTCAGAGCCATTGGTCAGCCTGTCTTTCCACGCAAAGTTGTGGTGGTTCTCTACCACATGCATAGCCTGTAAGCCCAGAGCCTTTAACAAATTGGCATGGATACGCTCATGGCAAGCCTTGGCATAATCGCCGGCAAGCGTCATGGTTAACCAATACTCCTGCCCTGCTTCGCTGTTCATATCTAACCATGCTAATTGCTGCGCATGGCGCGGCAGTTTGCAGGTGTTCATGGCAATTTGAGTATAGTGCCTCGCTATCGCTGATCCTAATCCCCGGCTGCCCGAATGACTCAACAACGCAGTGTATTTCTTTGCAGGCAAGCCCAAAGTGTTATCCGCAAAAAGCTCAATCTCGCCAAGCTCCACAAAGTGGTTACCTCCGCCCGACGTGCCTAACTGCCTTACCGCTTTACTGCGCAACGGTTTTAAAAAAGCGACGTCATTAAATACCTGGCTATCCAGCACCTCGTGCTCCTGCCTGGTATCCAATCCGCCCTCCATGCCAAAATGCGTGTGATCTTTTAATGCCTGCTTTATTTTGTAATCAAAACGTTTCAAAAAACCATCACTCTCGTCAATGATAGACAACGCCATGCGGCAGCCAATATCCATACCTACAGCGTATGGTATCACCACATTATCAGTAGCCAGTACCCCGCCAATTGGCAGACCGAAACCCATGTGTGCATCGGGCATTAACGCGCCCTGCACACTCACGGGCAGCAGGTTAGCCAGGTCCATTTGTTTTTTGGCTGATGCTTCAATGCCCATGCCGCCATACGTTTTGCAGTAAACCGGCTCATCGCGCAGCACGTAAGTTTTAAATACCGGCGCTTCTACTTTGCCAATCACCTTCTCGGCTATTTTACTTGTTAATTCGTTTTCCAGAAATCGCTCCGGATTGTTTTTAATTTCCACCAGCAGATCCAGCAATTGCTGCTTACTGTGGTGCTTAAAGTTTTTTGAGGCTATACCGATAACCAGGCTTCGCAGCTGATCATTGTGATAGCCTATTTTACTTAGATCTTTTATTTTTAAATTGCCCATTGGGTTATGTTTCTAAATCCAGGTAAGCTTTTGTTTGGCTATACCTGGGTATGTTTTTTAATTTGTTAATGTATTTAAGCGGCTGGTTAAACTCGTCTTTCCAGCGGTAACGCCGTCCACGTGTAAGCAAATTGATGCGCGGCCAAAAGTCATTATGCTCAATATAACCCTCAATCCAGGCCAGCTCTTGCTCCAGTTCGCCGTCAACAGCTATGCTGTGCGTTACTATATGTGGGGCAACTTTAAGCACATAGCGCCAGGGCTCGGCAAACACATATTTTATGTTTGTGCGCCAGGTTTTTTTGCTGAAAGTCTCCACACGGGTAAAGCAAGCTTTTTCCTCGTCGGTCAATCCCATCCGGTTAACTTGCCATTCGTACTCACCAACATCGCGCAAGCTTTGTGACTTCACTTTGTACACATAGCGTTGCTTACGGTACTTTTTTCGTTTAAATGATTTGTCCCGGCAATGCTCAACCGTATTGATCTTTTGCAGCAAAGCCTCATAAAACTCAGCCCGCGGGCCATGTTTTAAATCCTCGAGCAACACAAAAAACCGTTTCCAGCCGCGCTGGTAGGGATGCGCTAAAGGCACCGGTGGCAAATGCCGCCTTTCGTGCTCCAGTTCAGTCCTTCGTTTATCCAGTTGTATCAGTTGCTTATCGCGATGATGTTTAACGAGCCGCTTTTTTCGCCTTGCCGATTTGATACGGCAGGGCCATTCATGTGTGTTCACACTGCTATTAAATATTTTCGAAATATTATTGAATTCTTTATTCGTCCCCGAATGGGGATATACCCTTTAAAGAGCGCTCAAAAAACCCGATAAATTAATTCGGCAGGCAAAAAACAGCATGGTTACCAAAGCAACCTGTAAAAAATAAAATGTGCGGTGTTTGCCTGCCTAATGGGCAATGAGCGAAAGGGGCGATATGTAGCGTTGCTCTGTCATGATTCCTTGATATTTAAAACGTTAACAAATCAGGAATTGGATGCAAAGATAGAATTTTTTTGATAATTGGGGGATATTTAATTTTTGTGAAGTGTCAGAACTATAGCGTTCCCCGCGGGCCGCGCTTGTCACCCATGCGCCTGCAGACCTTGTTCTTGCATCTAAGATTTACTGATAAGGTTCAAAACCTTTCATACCAGA
>CBFGNU010000422.1:0-2350 GCA_965650195.1 uncultured Mucilaginibacter sp.
ATCCCTCTCCTCAAGGAGAGGGTGTTGGCGCTTTAGCCGGTATGGCGCCTAAGAAAAAATGTTGTTAAAAGTTCAATCGTTGTATTACCCGCCTCTGGTTTCCTTCTCCTGGAGGAGAAGGGTTAGGGATGAGGTGATAAGATGATCGTGTAACCACCTCCGCCTTCGGCACCTCCGCCAGCGGAGGACAGCATAAGGCCTATCACTATGGCACTGAAATTACTTCCTCTTCAACCATTCCTCGGGCACCGGAACAATACAGATATTCATGGATTTATTATCCGCCGAAAGCATTGCAGATTGAATTTCAATTCTTGTGCCGTCGGGACTAAAGGTCGGGTGAATATGATCTGCCGCAGTTGCTTTATGTCCGGTTGTAAGCGGAATCATTTCCCGGGTTTTTCTGTCTATAAGATATAAGGTGCGTGAAAAGTCGTCGCCGGTAGCAAATCTGCCATCGGGCGAACCGTGAACGTGCCACAATCCGCTTCCGCTGGGTGTTTGACCAACAATAGTCATTTCGCGGGTCCTCAGATTTACAATACCTAAACCGGTTGGTTTCTCACGGGTTCCGGATGGTCCCCAAGCTTCTTCCTGCCCCGGATTCGGGCCGCTGACGGCTGTTGCCGGAGCATTTATTCCGGTATTGGTAACGCCTGGAATTTTTCTGTGCCCCATAATAGCAATGGCTACTTCGTCGCGTGAAATAACGGCTTCGTGGGTTACCCATTCGTAGTCGGCTTCCGGATAAAGGGGGCGCAGGCCCGTACCGTCTGACATCACCGTCCAGGTGCGTTGCGGCGATTTGCCACCGGTTTCCCAACAGAAAACAATTTCTCCCGGATACCATGGATTAGACTGGATATGCCCTACCTGAAATGGCACGGAAACTACATGCTTCAGTGCACCACTGCGAATATTCATACTCGAAATTCCAGCGGGTCCAGCTCCCATCTTACGGGGGCCGAAAGCTTCGGCTATTTTTGTTCCAGGAGCAAGATATTTGGCGGACTCCTCTTTTCCAACTCTAAAGTAAACTACCTCTTCACCGCCATCCAGGGCTAAATCTCCGCTCGCTCCCATTTCGGTTGGTGTTGTGCCGCAAACCCGTTCGTACGCAGATTTTTTTCGCGTTTTACCTGCTTCACTGTCGGCAAAAACCTTCGCTAGATCTACTTCGATCACATCCATAGAGCGATTGCTATTTTGTCGCCGAAGGGCTTGTTGAGCAGTGTCGGGCGTACGTGTAGTATTATGATTGCGCAAAAAGTACAATTTCATTGATTTTTGAGCGATGCAAAGCGCCCCGCTATATCCACCTTCGGTTACTTGAACAAGGTCTCCTGTTTTTTCATTCACAGCCATAGCCTCACCCGGTACCCGTCCCGACCTGAAGATTAACCATTTGCCGTCGGCTGTCCATTGCGGATGCGTTGGATATATTTTGCTGTCGCCGCCCGGAGTACTGGTTAAAAAGGTAAGCATGGTGCCGGTAACAGGATCTTTAACTATCTTACGTTCTGAGGGGAACCTCTTCCCTATTTGTGAATAGGAAGATGAAAAAACGAACAGTGTGGTGCACAAGGTCACAGTAAAAAATAAAAGCAGCGGCCGCCTTACTATCATATCATATTTTGTTAATACCTGGAATCTGAATTAATTGGCAATCGAAATTACGAACAATATGATGCCAGTACCAGAATCTCACGTATCATTTCTGTTATGTGGTATCCATCAGCACCAGGGATTAAGAGACCCAATATTTAGAATATCATTCAGTTATAACCAAATAGATAGTCTGCCGTATAACAAAAAGTATATTCCCTATTGAAAATTATATCTGTGCCAACGTTGCATAAAGGTTTTATCAGGGAATTTCATAAATTGTGATTTAACCAATTTACAAAAGTTGAGACATAGCGATACCGCAGAAGCAATAGATCTGCTATTACATAAAAGACTCAGAATTTTTACACTGATTACTATTATTGGTATAATAGCAGCCGGAGTTTTGGTGGTAATCGGGTGGCAATTCGACCTTACTTTTTTTGTAAGTCCATCTAATGAAATTATCAATCCCACAACAGCACTGCTGGCAATTGCCTGCGGACTAGCCCTGTTATTAATATGGAAAGCGGACGGAGCTTATCCATATATTCTGCTGGCTCAGGCCTTATCATTATTTGTAATAATTATTACCGTATTAAAGCTCTCAGGGCGTTTTCATTTTCATGAGTTCAATGTTGACTACTTAATTTTTTCGCAAAAGCTGGAAGCTTATACCAGGGGAATGGGCTCAGACAAAAACCTGGCTTTAATTCGTAGCAATACCGCATTTGCGTTCCTAATC
>CBFGNU010000423.1:0-2333 GCA_965650195.1 uncultured Mucilaginibacter sp.
AAAAAGCTGGCGGCTAAAACAAATCGTTATAGAATATTGTTTGCAAAAGTGTTAGCGCAAATGACGCAATAAATGAAAGTAATTTAACTTCAGGTAAAGTATTTTTTACAATCATTAATAATGTTTTATCTAAAATATAACTAACTTGTCCGTTTATAAGCCGAAAATAACACCATTGTCTTGAGCAAATCTTTCAAATCCGCAGATTACACCTGTCCAAAATGCGGGGCTCCATTTCATTTTAAACAACGCAGAAGCTGGTTTGTAAGAACATTTCTATTCTTTTTACCTATCGCAAAGTTATTTTGTGCAAAATGTAAAACAGCCAGGTATATAATGATACGCAGCGAACAATAGTACAGCGTTAACGTTTGCGTAGTTTATTTAGGAGGTTTCAATTGGATATATTTAACTTTAAATATCCAATTAACCCTACTTTATGAATATTAATGAGAATACCCGCAGACAGTTTTTAAAAAAAACGGCTATGGTTGCCGGAGGCAGTATCCTGCTCCCACCCGCAATGGCCTTTGCCGCACCCCCTCCTCCACCTACAGTAAAAGCAGCCGACGCCAAAATACGCTTCTCGGTAATAGGTATTAACCACAGCCACATAAATGCCATGGTTGATGCCGTAACGCGCGGCGGAGGCCAGTTAGTCGCGGTTTACGCCAAAGAGCCCGAATTACTTGCCGGTTTTATGCGCAGGTATCCCGCCGCAAAAAAAGCAGCAACCGATACCGAAATATTAGAGGACCCATCTATCCAGCTTATTTTAAGCTCGGGTATACCCGTTGAGCGGGCCCCTTTGGGTGTAAAGGTTATGCAGCATGGTAAAGACTACCTGGTTGATAAGCCCGGTGTAACCACCCTTGCCCAACTGGCCGAAGTGCGCAAAGTGCAAAAGCAAACCAAACGCATCTATTCCATAATGTACAGCGAAAGGCTGGAGAACCGCGGCAGCGTTAAAGCCGGCGAACTGGTACAGGCCGGAGCCATCGGCAAGGTGATACAAACCATCAACATTGCGCCGCATAAAATGACTCCTAAAAGTCGCCCTGAGTGGTTTTTTGATACTAAATATTATGGGGGCATAATCACAGATATCGGCTCGCATCAGTTTGATCAGTATTTGTTTTATACCGGCTCAACCAAGGCCGAAGTGACGGCCTCGCAGGTGGCTAATGTGCATAACCCCCAATACCCCAAGTTTGAGGATTTTGGCGACGCTATGGTACACGGCAACGGTGGTATGGGCTACGTACGGCTGGATTGGTTTACACCCGATGGCGTCAATGTTTTTGGCGATGGCCGCCTTACCATTTTAGGTACCGAAGGATATATCGAGGTGCGCAAATATATTGACATCGCCGGTCGCCCGGGTGGGAGCCATTTGTTTTTGGCGGATAAAAAGGGCATACAATACATTGACTGCTCCACCCAGGTATTGCCCTTCGGCGAGCAGTTTGTAAACGACGTAGTTAACCGCACCGAAACCGCCATGCCACAGGCGCATTGCCTGTTAGCTACAGAACTGGCACTGCAGGCGCAGGCAAAGGCGAAAAGGTTGGATCTGAAATTGTAATTGCATTCGATATTAAAAGTCTCCCCCTTTAGGGGGAGATTTAGAGGGCGCTAAAACTTTTCCCATCCTCAAAAGTTATACTACTATGGCAAACTTTAACGACATAATAGCATCAGAAAAACCCGTACTGGTTGATTTTTCAGCGGAGTGGTGCGGGCCGTGTAAAATGATGCCGCCAATTTTGCAGCAGCTTAAAAGCAGCATGGGCGATAAAGTAACCGTTATAAAAATCGACATTGATAAAAACCCGAAGGTTGCCAGCGCCTACCGCATACAAAGCGTACCCACGCTAATGGTATTTAAAAACGGCGAAACCAAGTGGCGACAAAGCGGCGTTGTGCAGGCTGCGCAGCTGCAGCAGGTGCTAACGCAATACCTGTAAATTTAATACAGGCTTAGCTTCTTCTTTACTTAAACCTTTTAAATTTATACTGGCTTTTTTAACGTACAATTAACAATTGCACCGCAATATTTGCTGCGGAATAATGTTTTTATTATAGGCTACCAATTAAAAACGGAGGGTATTATGTTACAGCAATTAGGCTTTTTGCCACAGCGTCAGTTTCATGTATTGATCAACCTGCCGGGCCAGGAACTTAACCTCACCGTTTTGCCGCATAACGACGGCCATTTCCGTGTGATTGAACACGGCGAAGTGCTGGGCGAAGTAGACCTCACCCCCGACCAAAAATGCGTACCCCGCAGCGGGCAACTCAAAAAAAGCGTTATGGACCAGCTGGAGCAGCAC
>CBFGNU010000424.1:0-2331 GCA_965650195.1 uncultured Mucilaginibacter sp.
TTATAGGTATCGTAATTCTAACTTTCGGGGTCTAGTTGTTCTGCCTCTATCAACAGTTTTAAGGGATCGTCATAGCGGCCCTGTTCGTCCTATCTTAATAGCTTCTCTTGCTTTAGACAAGGCCAGTTCTTTATTGGTTTGTGCATAAGTAGCATTAACACCGATAGCGCAAGCCAATAGCAACAACAGCGTAATTTTTTTCATTGCTTAAAGGTTTAAATTAGCGGTAAGTTACTAATTTTTGATAATGGCTACAAACTGTTCACAAATTTACCGGTGGTGAATTTGTGACGGTCTATTCATTGGCCTGATGTAGAGTCCCGATAGCTTTCTGGAGCTTCATTCCCCGAAGGACACGCAAAGCGTATTGCACCTTTAACCTTTCGCCTTAAAAACTACCTAAACACCTCAACCCCAACCCCACTATTCACCTTTACATCCTTCACATTAAAATCCACCGGCTGACCAAGCAAACTTGTGCTTATGGTGTAAGGTATTTTAACACCGGCAGGTGTATCGCGGTAGTCGCTCCATTCGGTAACACTGGCACCAGCTACATCGGTTAGTTGCCTAAGCTTTAAACCCGTTTTCTGGTCGTAATAGGTTTTAACTATTGTGCCGCCGGGGTACGTAACATTTACAAGGTACGCCAGGCCTTTACCCACCACATGAATAATTGGGTCGAGCTCGATGCTGTATCCGGGCTTATCAAACTGTAGTTCCTGGAAGAAAGAATAGCGTGCTTTTAACTGCTCGGCAGTTGCCTTATCAACCGGGAAATCTTTACCTGTTTGCGATACCTTAATACTTTCGCCGCTATCCCTAATATGCAAAACCGGGGCGTCGTTATAGGTAGGCGCGGTAATATTGTACGAATAAAGTCCCGGAGATTTATAGGTATTTGTGAGCTTAAGCAGCGTGCCCGCCAGGCTGCCATCAGCAGTAATTACCATATCTTTCACCGCGTTTACTTTATCGGCTCCGCCAATGGCATCCAGGTATTTTTTAACGATCCCTGCGGCGGTAACACCCGCCTCTACCGCTTGTCCGCTAAAGCTGTTATTGGTGGGGTCTATATCAGGTAGGGTATGTTCAGGATCAATGGTAACCATTTTAACCTTCGCGGTTGATGGATATAAAAAGGTCCAGATACCGCCGCGCTGCCATATCTCTGCGGGCAGTTTTACAATACCGGTCCGGCCATTCTCTTCCTGCACTTCAACGGTTACGGGCAGCGCCATTTCTTCTGCGTTCTCAATGGTTATCAAAGCGCCTTTTTTGGGATCCTCCTCTACATAATCTATCTGGCGCACAGCCTGATCCAATTTCCACGTCGTCAAAAACCATTCGTTCCAAAACCAGCTCAGGTCCTCGCCTGCCGCGTTATCCATGGAATGGAAAAAATCCCAGGGTGTTGGGTGTTTAAAGGCCCAGCGCTTTATGTAGGTATTAAAGGCATAATCAAAGCGTTTTTCGCCTAATATCTGCTCGCGTAAAATAGTTAAACCTAAAGCGGGTTTGCTGTAGGCAGCGTTGCCCAAATAGGGTTCCTGTATCACATCAGGCAAGCTCATAATTGGTTCCGCTTCGTCGCCAAAAATACCGGGGGCCAGTTTGTGAAAATCCTCTTTTTCAAAATACTCTCCTTTATTAAACTCTTTGGTATCTAAATTATTAATAAAGGTGTTAAAACCCTCGTCCATCCAGGCGTATTTACGCTCGTTAGAGCCCACTATCATCGGGAACCAGTTGTGCCCAAACTCGTGGTTAACCACGTTCCACAACGCGCCATCTAGGTTGCCTGCACCGCAAAACACAATGCCGGGATACTCCATACCGCCTACCACGCCGGCCACGTTGGTAGCAACAGGGTAAGTATACTCAAACCACCTTTTTGATGATTGCTCTATAGTTGCCTTAACATATTCGGTGGCGCGGCCCCAACTGTCCTGCTTACCGTTTTCGGCAGGATAAACTGATTGCGCCAAAGCCTTTTTGCCGCTTGGCAGGTTAATACGTGCCGCATCCCACACAAAAGCCTTTGACGCTGCCCAGGCCACGTCGCGGGCATTTTTGCATACAAAGTGCCAGGTTAGGTTAGCTTTTGCCAGAGCAAACTTTGCGCCGCTGTTAATGTCGGCTTCGCTGCGTATCATTAGTGTTTTATCGCTCGCCTTAGCGGCGTTTATTTTTGCTATTGTGGCGGCTGTATAAACTTCGGCCGGGTTAACCAACTCGCCCGATCCTACCACCAGCATATTGCCCGGCGCGGTAATGGTGTAATCAAAATCGCCATATTCACAATAAAATTCGCCGCTACCAAGGTATGGC
>CBFGNU010000425.1:0-2328 GCA_965650195.1 uncultured Mucilaginibacter sp.
AACCTTGCGGGATGTAGCGCCTTTTTTATAAACCGGCGCAATTAACATATCGCGGCCCCACAAAAACTGATCTGCAGCGCTCCGACACTTTTCATCATTAGGGTAATGCATCCACATGGGCCGCATTAAGGGCAAGCCTGTTTTGTAAGCCTGCCACGCCAGCGTATAATTATATGGCAACAGTTGGTAACGCAGTTCATCATACTTTTTTATAACAGGCTCAATTGCCGGATTGTTTAATTCTGATTCCAGCGGGTACACCCGCCCCTCGGGCGGCCCCATTTTGCCATCTCCCCAGCCCCATGGAAGCCTCGTATGCCAGGTAACGCCATGGCTGCGAAATAAAGGATTGAATGCGCCGAACTGGAACCACCGCGCATATAGCTCGCCGGTTAACTCTGCATTTGGGAAAAAGCCGCCTATGTCTGTACCCCAATAGGGCCCTATGCTCACAGCGTAATTCAGCCCCACAGCTATCTGCGTTTCAAGGGTTTTCCAAGACGACTCTGTGTCGCCTGACCACACCCAGCCGCCCCATTGTGCTATGCCGGGATAACCATTTCTCTGCAAACTCCAGGGGCGGGTATTAGGGGCATAGGACAAGTGTCCCTGATAGTAAAGTTGGTGGCGCTTAATGCGTTCAAACAAGTTGAACCAATCGCCCTCATCGGGCCAAAAAGCATCGGCACCGGCCTTCATAACAGGGACATGTTCGTTCCAGTAGCTTTGTATGTGCGATGCGTCAACAGTTTCGCCCGGTTTAACGGGAATATTGCCATACAGGTTAGGGAGTTTGTCCCTGTCCCACGGCACCATGTGGAGTACAACTTTAACGTTACGCGCATGCAGGGCACTCAATACTTCTTCGGGCGAACGTTTAAGTACAGCGGGATTAAATTCAAACGAGGGTTGCTGCTTGTTCCAGCCGCGCGGTGTAAAGCCCGTACCTAAATAAATTACCGCATCAACGGGTATCTCTTTTGTGCGGAAAGTATCAACTATGCCTACCATCTGCTTATCGTCCTGCAAAGTTCTGTGCGATTGCATATAACCCAGCGCCCACTTGGGTGGCAGCACCGCGGGGCCGGTGATAGTCGAAAAGTTTTTAATGAACGTGGCCGGATCGTGAGCATCAAATACAAAAACATCATACAAGCCCGGCACAATTTTATCAATAGGAGGCAAGCCCTTGCCCAAATTCAGTCCCTGATTGCTTAATGTTTGCGGCTGATCTTCCTTGCCGGTTGGCTTCCAGGGAATAAAAACACCTCTGTCTGCAGCAGTAAGATCAACCTCTACCCAGGGAGTAGCGGCAAATATGGCCCAGTTGCCCGGGCTAACCAACAATGCCACCGGATTACGGGAGCCGTAGGCATCGCGCTGCCAACGGGGCTGCATCTTATAGTACCTGCCCCCACGGTCATATTGAACCGGAAGTGTACGCCAGTCTACCCCTTTTTCGGGCGCTTGGCCTCCCTCGCCAAGACCGAACACCGGCCCTTTATTTAGTTTAAATGATAGCTTGCCATCCGCCTCCATCGTTATCTTTTGAACAAGCGCGCCGTTTTTATTTGAAATGCTTACGGTTAGCGGCGAGGCGGTTACTGTTACTTTTAAATCGCCCACCATTCTTTGCAATGGACCATTAACGTTGGTAATGCTTAATATGGCTTTACCGTAATCTCGATCAACAACAGCAGGATTTTCCGGGAACGGTTGCTTGTATGAAACCGGCCTTAACGTCATCCTGATACAGCCCTTACCTACCGACCGGATCTCGAGGCGGCCAGGCTGATGGTTTACCTGTATTTGCTGAGCAGATGCATTGCACCAGTTAAACACAGCCAATATAAAGCAAAAGTAAGGACTAATTAGTTTCATAAAATACTGCATTTAGAGGACTATAAAGGCATCACCAAATTACACAATATTTCATTTAATTCTACACAGTAGAACGGGTTAAAGTAGCATAGGTTGATACCATAAATCAATTTATTTAAAAATATTTCAAAATAAATTTGCGTAACCCAGAAGTTACTTATACATTTGGGTAACTTAAAAGCTACGCATTATGTCAAAAGTTATTAAACACCAGTATTTTTTCTCGCATCCGATTGAGATGGTTTGGGAATATTTAACAACATCTGAGCTGATGGCACAATGGCTCATGAAGAATGATTTTCAACCCGTTGTTGGGCATGATTTCCAATTCAGGACGGGCCCGATAGCGAGCCTTGATTTCGATGGCATTTTTCACTGCAAGGTTTTGGAGATAGACCCCCTTAAAAAGCTGGTCTACTCTTGGCAAAGTGGCCCGGGCGAGGGCAA
>CBFGNU010000426.1:0-2284 GCA_965650195.1 uncultured Mucilaginibacter sp.
TGATGTTGGAGTGTTCCTTGATTCGGGGAGTGTTGTCATCCAGGCTTTATTACGCTGCCTAGTGTCTGATGATCATGTTATCACCCGCCTTTATAGCTTTGTTGATAACCTCCATAGTAGGGAAGGTGGTGGTTACAATGCCCGTAACCTGCTGGTCTAAACTCCCCGCCCGTATCTGGTCGACGGTTCGGGCAGGTGGTGGGCCGGGCGTTTCGCTAAGTGCGATGTCGATAACCTGCTTTACGGTAAAGGTAGCAGGGGCAGCTCCCAAGCTCTTGGCGAAGCTGATACCGGGCAGGCCGGTAACAATTGACGCGCCCGCCAGCACACCAACGCCGGCAAGAAACTCCCGCCTGCCGGATAGGTTCGATTTGTTTTTCTGCATGATGTTGTATAATCGGTTATGCTAAAAGTAGATAATTGGCTTGCAATAAGCAAGCAACTATTTTAATAGATAGCCCATTATTGTACAGATGTTACACAGAATTCAGTCTTGTTTAGCTACTTCGTGCAGGCCGCACTCTTTTTTAGACTGGTCTTCCCACCACCAACGTCCGGCGCGAAAATCTTCGCCTTCGGCAACGGCACGTGTGCAAGGCATGCAGCCTATGCTTGGGAAGCCTTTATCGTGAAGAGGGTTGTAGGGAATGTTGTATTGGCGCACGTATTCTTTCACTTCATCAAGTGTCCAACTAAAAATAGGGTGATACTTAACAATGTTGTTTGATTCATCCCACTCCACATTGTCCATAAACTGCCTGTTAGCAGATTGCTCGGCTCTGATGCCGGTTATCCAAACATCATTGCCTTGTAAAGCACGCTTAAGGGGTTCTATTTTGCGGATATAGCAGCATTCTTTACGATTCTCAACAGACTCATAAAAGCTGCTGGGACCTTTCGCGGTTACCATTTGCTCTACCAACTCGTGTTGCGGATAGTATGCGTGTATGGGTTTGCCGTATCTTTCCATTGTGCGGTTCCACACATAATATGTCTCGGGGAACAATCTCCCGGTTTCCAAAGTAAAAACCTTAATATCCAGATTGTTTTCAAATATCATATGAGAGATCACCTGATCTTCCCAACCAAAGCTGGTAGAAAAAATAACCTTGCCCGGAAACCGGTTGGCCAACGCTGTTAATGCTTCAACAGGATTTAAACCCGCTGTTAATAATTTTACTTCTTCGCTAAACAGATCCATCTTTATAAATCTCTCTAAATTAATGCCCTTTACTGTATTCAGTGAAGGATGTGTCTTTTACTGGTCGCTATCTTTATTCGATAACACTGCAGTTATCCTATTCAGTTCCTTTACTTTATATGCAAAATCGCCGGTTAAGGAATTTCGCAGGTCATTTAACTGCTGTAACGTAATGTCTAATTCGTCGGGTAAAGCAGAGTTCAATACTTCTTTAATCCGTTTTGCAACTGTTGGCGACTTTCCGTTTGTTGAGATCCCCAGCTTCAGATCGCCTTTTTTTACTATTGATCCTAAATAGAAATCACATAACTCCGGTTTGTCAGCAACGTTGATTAGTAGCTTGCGTTCTTTTGCCGCTTGCCTTATTTGCTTATTTAATTCACTATCGTCGGTAGCTGCCACAACTATATCTGCTACGTCCAAATCTGCCGGCTCAAATGATTTTTGCCTGATAGTCACCCCCGAATAGTTTTCACTCAAGTGCGAAACTTCCGCTAAAACCTCCTTGGCAATAACTGTAACTTTTGCGTTATTGCTATTATTTAGGATAGCTGTTAGCTTCTCTAAACCAACATTGCCGGCACCAATTAACACAGTATGCAACTCGTTCAGCTTAAGAAATACCGGAAACAACTGGTTTCCCGCATTTTCTTCATTCTGACCGATGTTGTTTACTGATGCCATTATTTATTATGATTGCAGTACTGCTTCTCTTTTTATTTTAACCGCTTCAAGAAATGCTGTCGCTTTTGCTTTGTAAGCCGTTGCAAATTCTTCAGATGGTTCGTTTTTGTTGATCTCTAAAACCAGGTCGTTAAAACTACCGCCTAATTCCATTTCGCCGGTGTTTACGTATTGCGTATCAAACTCACGGATAATACCGATCTGAGTGCTGCTGTTAATACCTTTATCTAACAACAAAGCCTTGGCCGAGTTGATGAACACATTGTAGGAATGATAAATAGCATCTGCCCATGCACCGCCATTAAACGACTCATTTGCCCATTCCAGCTTTTCATCAGACTCAAACAATAACGTAGCCACAAGGTCGATAACAACGCCCGCGCACTCGCCAACGCCAAT
>CBFGNU010000427.1:0-2273 GCA_965650195.1 uncultured Mucilaginibacter sp.
TATAAATATTATCCATTTATCAGAGCCGGGCTCATCAGCGTGGGCATCCCATTTTAAAATGGCCCAGAACACTATTGCTGTACACAATGAAGACAAGGCGTAAACCTCAGACTCAACAGCAGAGAACCAAAACGTATCAGAAAAAGTGTAAGCTAAAGCGCCAACTAAACCGGCACCTATTATGGTTATGACGTTAACAAGAGTAATTTCTTCGCCCTTTTTTACCAATATCTTTTTTAATAAAGCGGTTATGGTCCAAAAAAGGAACAGAATCGTGGCTGCGCTGGCTAAAGCAGAGCCCATGTTGGTCCAATAGGCAACTTTGGTATTATCTCCAAAAGAAAAGAGGGAGAATACTTTGCCTATCATGGTAAATAATGGGGCACCCGGTTGGTGGGCAACCTCTAAACGAAAGATACAGGCGATAAACTCGCCGCAATCCCAAAAACTGGTTGAAGGTTCTAAGGTTAAAGTGTAGGTTATGGCAGCTACGGCAAATGCCAGCCAGCCAAAAATGTTGTTGATCTTATTATAATTCATTGCAGGAATTTACAATTGATGACGATTTAATGAGCCGAAAATAGCAAAACTATTAGGATGTATTAAAATAAAGGGATATCATTTAACACATTTTAACGCCGACGGGGCATTCGAACACCTGATGGGGCTATTTTATTTTCCTGTATTCTATCTCTTTTCCGTTTTCTTGCGACACGAATTTTATAACATTACCGTCTCCATTTTTTATGAAATCGAATACGGCATCAAAATCTTTCAGAAAGAATCTGCTTTCGGTTTCTGCAAATATGGGCAGTTTGGGAATGCCTTTTTTTGAGCTGCTTTCCGCATACAATTGGTGGTCTTTAAGTGTTATATAAATATTGTCCTTCCCGTTTGGTGTATAGGTGCCTGTATATTTACGTAATATGGCTTCATCAACAGTAATTGGTAATCGCGGAGACAGTAATGAATTGTTTTTGTTAAACACAATAGCCGATAAGGCATCATTAATCGGTAGTAAGGTTTGACCATAATAACCGAAGTTGTTTTGTAGAATAATTGCCACATCATCATCCGGATAGTATTTAAAACTTGATGCGAAGCCTATCATTCCACCAGGGTGGTAAATGTATTTCTTGTTGTATAAGCTATCTATCCACCATCCGTAACCATAGTTTTCCAGGTAGGGTGTAAATGCCTCGTTCCACGACGACTGACTCAAAATTTGTCGTTTTCCAATGGCCTTTGCCAATTTGTACAGATCACCGGTGGTACTGTATATGCCGCCTGTAGAAAAAGTAAAGCTAGAATCCCACTTTACGGCAAGCTCCTTTTTGTCTTCGCGTAAAAATTTATAACCTGTTGCTTTTGACGTACTTTTCAGGTTAATAAAATCAAACCCCGAATGCTGCATGCCAAGTGGCTTAAATATTAATTGGCGTACCACTTGTTCATAAGGCATGCCGGTTAGTTTCTCAATAATGAGCCCTAATATAAAATAGCTGGAACTACAATATTTGTATTTGCTGCCCGGCTTAAACTCCAGCGGTTTATTTATAAAAGCGTTAAGTACCGTTTGACGGGGTACAGGATTACTTAGTAAAACTGAGTCATCTTCAGGAATATCCCGACTAAAATCATAAATACCCGATGTATGGTTCAGTAAATTCTCTATAGTGATCTTATCAGCATCCCGCTGTTGGGGAAAATACTTTATCAATTTATCGTTTACAGAGATCTTACCTTCTTCCTGCAATTTTAATATCACCATTGCTGTAAATGGTTTGGTTAATGATCCGATAGGGAAAATACTATTACTATCATTTAAGGTACGCGATGAATAGTTTTTCCATCCATAGCCCTTTTGTAAGATAACTTGTCCATTTTTTGCGACTAAAGCAGAGCCGTTAAACTTGCCTTGTTTATTTGCCAGGTTAAGATAACGGTCCAGTTTAACGGCTAATGAATCGTTATTTGGGGGGCTTTGTGCCTTTAAAGTGTTAAAGGCGAATGAAACGACTGTGAAAAATAAGGCGATGGTTATTTTTTTCATTACATCAAATATGGTAATTGATATGCATATAGTTGGTAAATAAAACGTTAACGCAATGCGTTTTTTAACTGAATAGGGGTGATAGTTATTTTTCAAAAATTCATTTTGATTTGGAAATTTTCGTCTTATATTTGCATTCCTTTTCAGAACGTATGTTTTGAAGGTGGAGATTGCCTGATAGTATAATGGTAGTACGACGGTTTTTGGTACCGTTTGTCTA
>CBFGNU010000428.1:0-2248 GCA_965650195.1 uncultured Mucilaginibacter sp.
GTTTAGGCAAAGCTAAGATCATTGTTACAGGTGGCTCTGAAGCGCCTGTTTCGCCCGCTTCTTTTGGTGGTTTTAGTTCGATGAAGGCTATGTCGCACCGCAATGACGACCCGCAGACGGCCTCACGTCCGTTTGATGTTGACCGTGATGGCTTTGTGATGGGAGAAGGCGCGGGAGCTTTGGTATTGGAAGAATATGAACACGCCGTTAAACGTGGCGCTACTATTTATGGCGAGGTTTGCGGCGCCGCTATGACAGCCGACGCTTACCACATGACAAGTACCCACCCCGAAGGCAAAGGTGCCACAAAAGCCATGCAACTGGCCTTAGCAGAGGCGGGAATTACCACCAACGAATTGGATTACCTGAATATGCACGCTACTTCTACCCCGGTTGGTGATCTTTCCGAAATTCATGCGGTACTGAACCTTACCCACGGCGAGAAGAACAACATTTGGATAAGCGCCACTAAGTCAATGACCGGTCACCTGTTGGGTGCCGCCGGCGCTATTGAAGGAATTATCAGTTTGATGACTATCCGCGACGGCATTATCCCGCCAACCATCAATACAAAAACTTTAGATCCTGCTATTCATGATAGCATGAATATTATATTAGGCGAGGCCGTTGATCACGATGTTAAATATGCCATGAGCAATACCTTTGGTTTTGGCGGGCATAATGCCACGGTGGTGTTTGGGAAGGTGTAAGAAAAACTGCTGATCCGGGTGATCCAAAGTGATCCAAAATCGTGGAAAAATCCATCGATTTAGCTGTTTTTCATTCGGTTGATAATCAGACTATTGCGATAATCTTATAGCTATACCTGCTGATGTAAAAGTCAGCAGATACAAAAACGATAACACACTGATAGTCAACAGAAATGTAATCCATTTGTCGAGGTGACATATATTTTTTGGATCACCTATTTAGACGAGTTAATTACCCCTTTCGCAAACTCATCCGTGCGGGCAAATTGATAGCCCTTACTTTGCGCCCAGGCAATAAAAGCTGTAATTCTTTTTACAAAAGCCTCACCCGAGTTTTTAGACACATACCCCGGGAAACCATATTTTTCGGGTTGATTCAGATCAGTAAACTCCCATGGATGGAAGTACAGGTTAAGGTAGCCATCCTTGCGGTGAGCAGCAGCAGCCATCCAACGGATAACAGACATAGGCAGGTTATGGAAAGTTAACCAAAATAGCGGCCAGCGAACCAGGGGAGACACAGAAGCCGGTATTTGCAGCACCCCCTCATCAAAAAACCAACTGCGCGGCTTACTGAAGTTATTGTACCTACCGGGGATGAAGGTTGGGTTAATAGACGAATTGTAAATATATCCCGCCTTTTGAATTTCTTTCTCATCAACCGGCATCATCCGCGCCATACGGAAGCCGGTAATTTCTGTGCCTGATAGTTCTTCCAGTTTTAGTTTAGATTGCAGCAGATGTTCCACCTTAAAATCAGAATGGTAATACCCGTGGGATGCCAGCTCATGCCCCGCATCAACTATCTTTTTGATGATATCGGGTCTGTTAACAGCATAGTTAGCGGTGCAGAAGAAAGTGGCTTTTATGCCGGCCTGAGCCAGAGTATTTAAAACGGTATTGGTGCCAGTGGTAGATATAGCTAATTGCTCATCAAAAGGCAGGGTTTTGCCGTATTCCAACGGCATATCAAACTCCTCTACATCAAACCCTAACAGTATCATTCTTTGTTTTATGCAGATTGGATGAGCGGATTATATAAGTTGGGCGCTGCTTGGTTTGCATAAATATTTTACCCAGGTACGAGCCGATAATTCCTAACACAAGTAACTGTAGTCCGCCGAAAAAGGCTACAGTAGCTATCAGCGATGCCCAACCCGAAACTTTATCGTAATCCGTAAAATAGCTAATGAGTACGTAAGGTATATAAAGCACTGCGGACAGTGAAAAGAAAAGCCCTAAGCCGGTAGCGATGTATAAGGGCCTTACGCTAAATGCCATAATGCCCCCTACCGCCAGTTTAAACAACCGAAAGAAGGAATAGCTGGCTTCACCGGTATGCCGCTCTGCCGGTGTGTAAGGAATGCCCTTCTGCTTAAAGCCTACCCATTTCACCATCCCGCGGAAGAAGATCTCGTACTCATTGATCTGTTTCAACTCATCCACCACCCTCCTGTCCATCAGGCGAAAATCAGATATACCATTCTCCAGTTTTATATCGGATAGTGTATTTACAACCTTATAAAAAAGTCTGGATG
>CBFGNU010000429.1:0-2247 GCA_965650195.1 uncultured Mucilaginibacter sp.
GGCCTGCATGTAGGTAAATATTTTATTTGTTAAACACAGGTCGCGATTTAAAGGGCTTTGGGTTTCCAGCGCCAGGCCTATATCAAATTGTGCGGCGAAGGCTATTACCTCATCAGGCGCAACAGGCTTATGAAACTTTATATTGATGTTGCCTTTCTTAATCTCCTCAACAAAGTTTATACTAAACTCAGGCAAATAGCCAAGTAAATGGAGTTCAAAATCATCTTTTTTTAAGGTAGATAAGGCACTAACTACATCCTCGATACCACGGCCAATCCCTATAGTTTGCGAAAACCAAAACAGTTTCAGCGGCTTATGTACCTTGGTTAAAGTAGTATTGCTTTTGTTAAAAACATTCAATAAAACCACAGGCTTTAAAGCAGGAAATAGTTTATTATAAATTGCCGCTATTTGCGGGCTACTGGCCGTAAAATAATTTAACTGCGGTATAAATCTATCTTCGATAATTGATTTTTTTATAACATCAGCATCGTTTTTATCATCACTGATCTCATTCCGATGGAAATCCTCAGCATCAAAGCCACAGGGTTTATTATGCTTTTTTGCTGCCGTAATAACTGCTGGCAAAGCACCTAAATTATGCGCGATATAAAGATCGGCCCTATGTCTTTTTACTTCGCCGACTAAAACATGGCTTGCCCGCGATAAGCCCATAGCTGCAAAAGCAGGGTGGTTAATTACCCTGCCCATCCTTTGTACAATACGGCTTGTTAAATAACTAAGGCGATCGCGCTTAGGCGAACCACCCACACGGATGGCGCTCCACTTTTTGTTCGCTAGCAATTGTATGTCATATGCTGTTGCCCAGTCGTTCCAGTAAGCGTAAAATACAGTAACGTTATATCCAGCCTGGATAAGGGAATCGGCTTCTTTAACCAGCCGTGGATTTAGAGAGGGTTGCCCCGATGTAACCAGAATTATTTTTTTAGCCATTAAGAAGGCCTAAATATTTTTGAGCTATAATTTTCACATCAAACCTGTTTTCGGCATAGCTACGACAGGATGCACGGTCAATCAATGCAATGCTCTTAATTGCATTTTCCATTTCAATATTGTTAACCACAATAAAACCGTTAACACCATCCTTCACAACTTCGGGTACTGATCCTTTTTTAAAAGCAATAACCGGCGTCCCGCAAGCCATAGCCTCAATCATCACTATCCCAAAAGGCTCATCCCACTCTATAGGGAATAGCAGCGCCTTAGCTTGTTGCAACCACATATTCTTTTGTGTATCGTTTAATGCCCCTACATAGGTTATCTGATCGCCGTCTATTAGTGGTTCTATCTCTGTTTTAAAATATTGAAGATTGTCGGGTGTGTCGGGTTTGTTTCCCGCCAATATCAATTTGTTCCCTGTTGCTTTGGCCACTTTTATTGCTGTGTGTGCACCTTTTATCCTATCTAAACGACCCAAAAAAATCAATGGGGCATTGGCCGGTACATTTATATTAAGCTGATAAGATGAAAAATCAATAGCGTTATATACCGTGTTCCAGTTGCCCGCAACGTTGCCGGTAGAAACGCAATAATTACTACAGGCGGTAAATATAAGATTGCGGTTAGGCAGTGATGTTACCATCCTTATGCCTTTTTTACCAACTGGCCTGCCATAAGTCATTATTTTTTTTACCGGTTTATTTAGCACAGGTAACAGATAAACAAGTCGTCCAAAATTATGGATCAGATCAAAATTTGTATGATTTTTACGCAGGTATGCCCAGGCAAAAAATATCTCATTGAATTGCTGTTTTTTTGATCTGTTAAGGTCGTTAACGCCGAAATCAACAACCTCGCCACTTATATGCGACCCGGGTCCCGCTAAAAGCGTAACCTGATGACCCAACCTGTTGTATTCTTCGGCAAACAGATAAACCAAACGCTCGTGCCCTCCGTATAGCTGCGGAGGTACAGGAATACCCGGATCCATTATTAGTAGTATCCTCATGAATAAACGCTGTTAATGATCTGTAACATACGTTCCCCGCTTTTTTTCAAAGATAAATTAGTTTCAATAAAAACACGGGGAGCAAAAGCGTGCGTTTTTACCTTCTGCCAAAACAATGGCAACTGTGTTTCAAATTCCTGGAGATCTTTAAATTTAGTGCCGCAGCTCTCGTCAAAAAAAGGTACTGATGACGCAGGTACCTCCGTTTCTCCCCAACCAAACCGGTTTGGATCCAGCCAATAACCTTGATCCCATGCTAGTATCGGAACATTCATTGA
>CBFGNU010000430.1:0-2234 GCA_965650195.1 uncultured Mucilaginibacter sp.
AGTCAAGACCCTTGTCATCCAGTAGTTGCCGTGCTACCTCATACAAATAGTTAGGAAAATTACAGGCGAACACGGCCGCCATGTGCAGTATTTTACGCTGAGCGCCGTCAACCCGATAAATATTATTGCTAATGCTCTGCGCCAGTTCTTCTATTTGACGGCTTATGCTGGCATCTGCCCCTTCAATACATAAAGGCACCTGTCTGAAGTTGACCTCCTTAATCTTACTAAAAGTCTGCAGCGGATACAACACCCCTGCCTTATCGGTAAAAGCCAATAACGCATACAGATCAGTAGCGCCTGATGTATGCACCATCAGTTTATCGTGCTTTGCAAGCTGTTCTGCTATCACCCCAATTACATCGTCTTTAACAGCAATAACAAATACATCCGTATCGCTATTAAGATGCTGAAGATCATCAACCGGCTCGGCTTTTACGTGGTAGGCCAACAGCGCAGCGTTTTGCATATCGCGGCTGTATACCTGTACAATATTATGCCCCGCGTTTTTTAACGCGGCCGCCATGTGTGTAGCAACATTGCCCGAACCGATAATTGTTATGCGCATGGAAAAATAGAACCGTTAATTAAGGGGGTGGCTCAGAGCCGGGTGAGCCTGCGTGAGCCCTGTGAGCCCCCGTGAGCCCGTGTGAGCCACCCTACGTTTATTATAATTATTTAGCTGGCGGATACCATTCCTTCAGCCTTACATCAATACTCTTATCACCTGCATTAACCAGGGCTTTAAAAGCATTAACATCTTGTCCGCGATAATGGTAAGGATAAACAGCTTTGGGTTTGAAGGCCAGTACAGCTTGTGCCGCTTCGTTTACATCCATGGTATAAGGAAGGTTCATACAAATAAAGGCTATGTCTATATTTTTAAGTGCTTTCATTTCGGAAGTGCCCGCTGTGTCGCCTGAAATATAAATGTTCTTGCCGCCTACAGTTATTACATAGCCATTACCGCGACCTTTAGTATGGTTGTTAGCATTAGCTGCCCCCGGCAGGTTATACATAGGCACAGCAGCAATAACAATATCGCCTTGAGTGGTTCTTTGATCGTTGTTTAATACCATCACTTTTGCCTTATCAATAGTAGCCGGTAATTTATCTGCCACAGCCTGCGGAACAACCAACGTGGTTTTTGCGGTGTTGATAGCTTCAACGGTTTTTGTATCAAAATGGTCGCCGTGAATGTCGGTAAGCAATATTATATCTGCCGCACCCAGTCCTGTAAAAGCAGTGGCCCCGCCGGTTGGGTCAACATAAATATTTTTACCCTGGTAGCTTAATACCAATGTGGCGTGTGTTATAGGCTGAATGGTAAGTTCGCCACCTTTAACCTTTTCGTGGTCGGCAACGGTTCTTTGGGCCTTTGCCATCATCAGGCTTGTGGCTAATAAAAGTGTAAGCGCTAATTTTATTTTCATGGTATCTGTTTTGATTTTTACAGGATAAAATTACAGCTATTATGCTATTACTTACAAAGTTTGTTTGCATTATAGCATGGTTGTTATACTTCTATCCGTTTTCCCAGGTTATTTTATTCCATTCTTTTTTTGTTTATTCTATCCAAAATACTAATATTTTTAGCAATTTTACATTCTGAAATTATTAGTGTTTATGCCGTTTCCCAACAAAGCCATCATTAGCAGGCTGCAAAAAGATATTTTGCAATGGGAAGGCTACAGGCCACCCGAGGCTGGCAAGCATAAACCCATAGGTCTTGGACCCGTAGAAGCTGCTTTCCCCAACGGGGTCTTCCCGGTAGGGGCTGTGCACGAGATGGTTTGCGCCAATACAGAGCAGGCCACCGCCGGGGGTGCTTTAATAAGTGGCTTATTAGCCAATTTAATGCAGCAGGGCGGCGTTTGTCTGTGGATAGGCCTATCAGGCAACCTTTATCCATCGGCATTAAAAAGTTTCGGGGTTGACCCTGAACGGGTAATTTTTGTGAACCTGCTGAATGACCGTGATGTGCTATGGGCCATGGAAGAAGCCTTAAAATGCCCCGGACTGGTAATGGCTGTTGGCGAGGTACGCGAGCTCAACTTTAAGCAATCAAGGCGATTACAATTGGCGGTGGAGCAAAGCCGGGTAACGGGCTTTGTTCTTCGCAATCAATCAAAAAAATTAAGTGCTACGGCCTGTGCCGCGCGCTGGCAGGTGACGCCCCTGCCCAGCGAGCCTACGGATGGGCTGCCCGGCCTGGGGTTTCCGCGCTGGCGGGT
>CBFGNU010000431.1:0-2187 GCA_965650195.1 uncultured Mucilaginibacter sp.
AACTATGGCTATAAATTTGCAAAAAGGGCAGCGCGAATCTATTTCGGCCCCTAAGTTCACCATCGGATTAGGATGGGATACCAACACCTCATCAACAGGCACTGCATTTGACCTTGACGCATCCGTATTTGTTATGGGTGATAATAAGAAACTTTTGAGCGATGAACATCTTGTTTTCTATAACAACTTAAAATCGCCTGATGGCGCGGTTGAACATACCGGGGATAATTTGACCGGAGATGGCGATGGCGATGATGAACAGATTAAGATTGACCTGTCGCTTATATCGCCGCAGGCATCAGAGATCTGTATTGTAGTTACCATACACGAAGCCGGTAACCGCAGGCAGAATTTTGGGCAAATACGCAATTCGTTTATCCGTATATTTGATACAGCAAGCAATACCGAGCTGCTTAAATATGAGCTGGAAGAAGATTTTTCTATTGAAACAGCGGTTGAGTTTGGCAGGATCTACAAACGCAACAACGAGTGGAAGTTTGAAGCAGTTGGCGCCGGGATGAAAGGCGGCCTTCAGGATTATTTAAATAAATACAACTAAACCTAAGCAACAATGGCAATTAATTTAGAAAAAGGACAACGCATAAATCTTGAAAAGAGCAACGGCAGTAAGCTGCAAAGCATTTGCGTTGGCATTAACTGGGGCGCTATTGAAAAAAAAGGCCTATTCGGCTTTGGTGGAAAAAAAGAAGCCGTTGACCTTGATGCCAGCTGCGCTTTATTTAACGAAGCAAAAGGGCTGCAAGAGGTAGTTTACTTTGGCAACTTGAAATCAAAGAACGGTGCTGTAAAGCATAGCGGCGACGACCTTACCGGCGATATGGGCGGCGATGATGGTCTAGACAACGAGGTTATAATTGTTGACCTTGGCGCATTAGAGCCTACCACAACTTACGTGGCATTTGTGTTAAATAGCTTCCGCGGACAGGATTTTGGAAGTATACCATTTGCATCGCTGCGGGTTTATGAAGGTACCCCTAAGCGCGTTAACGAAGTATTTGCTACTTACAACATTACCGGTGGCAACTTCGCGGGGCACGTATCAATGGTGCTCGGTGTTTTTTACAAACGCAACGGCGAGTGGAAATTTAACGCCATTGGCGAGCCAACAAAAGACAAAAAACTACAGGAAACCGTACAAACGGTTACACAACAATATTTATAGAGAATAAGCCGGGCGCTTTAGCGTCGGACCATAAAATATTAAAGAATGGAACCTACACCAAATAGTACCGAGCCGGTTATTGCACCAATAACTGCTGTAAAGCTGATTGATAAAGAGGGCAATGTTGACCTTACGCAGGCCACTCCCGAAGATATCAGCAAATACTCCGCTTTAAGTAAGGACCTTAGTCCTGCCGACTCTAACTCTATATTAAATTATGGCGTTGAAGTGCAAAACTCTATGGAGCGGTACAGTAACCAGTTTCTGTCATCGGTTCGTACTTACAATTCGGGCGAGGTTGGCGGATTGATCAATGAGCTATTGGTTGAGTTAAACTACATTGATGTTGATGAGCTGGAACAAAACTCATTTAAAACGTTTTTGTCAAAGATCCCCTTTATAAAGAGCCTGGTAACGGATGTTAAAAAAATGTTCCAGAAGTATGACCTCGTGGTTAACAATGTAGACAAGATCACCAACAAAGTAAAGGCAGGGCGTTTAAATGCTATAAAGGATAATAGCTCGCTTCAAACCATGTTCGACAGCAATGTGCAGTACATCCATCAGATGGAAGAGCTGATCATATCGGGCCAGATAAAACATAAAGAACTTATGGATAAGCTTGCCGAAATGGAAGCTAATCCTACTGCTTATCAGGATTACGAAATTGCAGATCTTCGCGAGTTTTGCGGTCGGTTAGACAAACGTTTGGCTGATATGAAGATCGTTCGGTTTATCATGCTACAATCATTGGCGCAAATACGGGTGGTACAGAACAATAATACATCAATAGCAGAAAAAGCGCAGTCAATTGTTTCTACAACCATCCCCGTATGGAAAAATCAACTTACTATTGCGGTTGCATTGCAAAGGCAAAAGGCCAATGTAGAAATGCAGCGTAAAATATCTGATACCACTAATACCATCCTGCAAAAAAATGCCGATCTGTTAAAGCAGAATAGCATTGATGTTGCTAAGGAGAATGAAAAAACTGTCGTATCTAT
>CBFGNU010000432.1:0-2185 GCA_965650195.1 uncultured Mucilaginibacter sp.
GCTATCTTAGCTATCTCGGCCCCTTGACCAATCTCGGCGCCAATCTGGTCGCTACGCAAGGTAATGATACCCCTGGCCGGCGACCTGACCTCTGCCAGGTTCAGCTTTCGGTTAAGTTCCTTGATATCTTTTTCCTGGATACTGATCTCGTAGCCCAAGCTGGTCAGATCTGCCTGCATGGTCTTTTCCTGGTTACTGATCTGATTTTTCAGTTGCTTTAGCTCCAGTTTGGCAATATTTAGATTAACCGTGGCCTGCTTTACTTTTTCCGGTGTACCGCCGCCTATCTTTAAAAGCGATTGCTCGCTTTCCAGGTCTGATTCCAGGCTTTGGATGCGCATCTCTTTAACCGCATACTGGGTGTGCAGATCATTGAGCGCGCGCTCAAGGCCTAATTTGAGCTGATTGATCCTATTCCGGTTAACCTGCTGCTCATCCAAAAGCTTATCATAGCTCATCATTGTGCTTTCCCGGTTTAATTGCAGCAAAGATTCACCCGCCTTAACCGCATCCCCTGCACGCAATAACACCTTTTCTATTTTAGCGTTGATTGGGCTGGTGATAAGGAACTCATTTTCCGGAACAACGACACCCGTAGCCGGAATGGTCGCCTCCAAAGTGCCGATCTCGGCCGTTGCTATTGTCAGCTTAGCACGCTCTACAGAAGGTTTAATAAAATGGCGCAGCACAAAAAAGGCCACCACCAGCAGCAGTAGTACTGCCCCTGTAATAATAAAAATCCTTATTTTCCGCCGCCTTATAAACCCGGCCGACAGCTCCCTGTCCATTGATAATTCCATCATTTTGATTTGACTGGAGATGCCAATCTTTATGCCATACTTAACTTACTTATTATAAGTCGATTATGAAAAAATAGAACCACAAAGTTGTTCTATATCGGACAGGTTGTTTTATTATGAAACGAGGTGTACATGGGAAGGACGTTTCCGCTGATTCAATTTTTTTTTTGGCGCCATTAATAAACTTGGCTTTTTGCCCGTATAAAATGAGGAATAGTAATGTACTAAAAAGGCCTTGAATAAAACAAAAAAGCCTGTAAATTTTCATTTACAGGCTTTTGATACTTGGTATCGCTTGTTGTCGGGATGGCAGGATTCGAACCTGCGGCCTCCACATCCCAAATGTGGCGCGATACCGGGCTACGCTACATCCCGAAAGGGAACGCAAAGGTAAGCTTTAATATTACTGTTGCAAATAATTTTTTAAAGAAGTTTGCATCCTGTTTACACTTAGCATTTTATATTTTTTTTAGCTGTTAAAACTAAACTATTTCAACAGGGTTAAGTCTATTTATGCAACAATTGTATGACAAGAGATTAACTTTTTTATTACAAATAACTATTGAACAAACTTCGTTGTAATTTCACATAAAATTCAGCTCACCAAGGCTTAACCTAACAAAAATGAAAAAACCGTTTTATTTATTTCTATTTATATTACTTACCAGCGTAAACGTATTTGCGCAGGACAAGTTAAAAGACGTACAGGAGACCCCACACTGGGCCGCTACAGGCATTAAAGTTGACGGCAAACTTACCGAACTTAATAACTCGTTCCAGGCTTTTAACAAAAAAGAGAAATTGTTCTATACACTGAGCAATGACGCCCGCTTTATTTATCTGCAACTAAAAACAACAGACGAAACAGTCATTGCTAAAATACAGGCAGGTGGCATAACTTTCGCGGTAAATACTGCAAACAAAAAGAAAGAGGAAGATGCTTTCCAGGTTACTTATCCGGTTATAACAAGAGCTGCGCGTGGACAACGTGGCGCGGGCGGACCAGGTGGTGCAGGCGGGCCGGGAGGGCCAGGCGGCGCCAGAGGCGGATTTGGCGGTGCCGGTGGAGCGATTCCCGGATTTGGTGCCACAACCGATTCTGCCAGGAAAGAAACCGAAAAACGCTTTTTAACTGCCGCTAAAGAAATTAAAGTTTTAGGCTTTAAGGATATCAGCGATTCATTAATATCTGTTTATAACGAGTACAGCATTAAAGCGGCAATGAGTTTTGATGCCGACGGCGCTTTCAATTACGAAATTGCGGTGCCGCTTAAGCAAATGGGCTTAACTCCGGGCGATGGCAAAGAAATAGCCTACAATATTAAGCTTAACGGTTTACAAATGGCCGGCCGTGGTGGCCCTGGCGGCGGAGGTAACTTTGGTGG
>CBFGNU010000433.1:0-2177 GCA_965650195.1 uncultured Mucilaginibacter sp.
CCTCATGCTTTTTTTATATCAGGCGGTGGCTTAGCCATTGAGAATACACTTAAGACGGCTATGGACTGGAAGGTGCAGAAAAATTTTGAGAAAGGTTACACTGCAGAAAAAGGATTTAAGGTACTTCACTTTCAGCACGCTTTTCATGGCAGAACAGGTTATACACTAAGTTTAACCAATACATTACCGGTTAAAACAAAATGGTTCGCCAGGTTTGACTGGCCGCGTGTGTCATTTCCTGCCATAAAATTTCCATTGACCGCGGAAAATCTTGTCGATATTGAAAAAAGAGAAAACGAGTCCATCCAACAAATTAAACAAGCATTCGCTGACAACAAAGACGATATATGCGCCATTATTGTAGAGCCCGTACAAGCCGAAGGTGGTGACAACCATGCGCGTAAAGAATTTATGGAGCAATTGCGCCTTATTGCGGACGAGAATGAGGCGTTGCTAATATTTGACGAAGTACAAACAGGAGTTGGCCTTAGCGGTAAATTTTGGTGTCACGAGCACTTTGGCGAATATGCCCGCCCGGATATAATTGCCTTTGGTAAAAAAATGCAGGTATGCGGCATTTTAGCAAGTAAGCGTATTGATGAAGTTGAGCACAATGTATTTAAAGTGCCCTCACGCATTAACTCAACCTGGGGCGGCAGCTTGGTTGATATGGTGCGGTCTACAAAAATATTAGAGATAATTGAGGAGGACGATCTTTGCAATAAAGCTGCTGAAAATGGACTGTATCTTCAACAGCAATTGAATGCTATTTCTGAACGCAATTCAAAAATAAACAATGTACGTGGAAAGGGCCTGCTTACCGCGTTTGACTTTGCCGATAAAACAAGCCGTGATAAATTTATAAGCGAGGGGATGAAAAGAAATGTGATGTTTTTAGGCTGTGGCCCGCATACTATACGCTTTAGACCGGCACTTATCATTGAAAAAAATAATATTGATGACGGCCTGAATATTTTGGAAGATATACTTCAATTGTTATAAAAATGTAATATTGTTGCTACAACAACGTATTTTTTAGTCGAATAATAAGCTTATTTTTTGTTTTAAATACGTATGGCGTATGTTTGTATATATCTCTACCGAGAAATTCTTTTTTGGCAGGTACGCTCCCTAATATAAGCCTGTTAAGCTATAAGAATAATTTAACCTAAAAATTGTTATAGTTATTATGAGCAAGCCTATAGAAAAATTAAAAAAACAGCTTATCGAAATATCTGAGGTTGTTAATGCATTCCGATCGGAAGCGGTACAAGTAAAAATAGTGGATAAGTTATTGGATGCCATGATCGAGTTTGAAAAAAGCGAAAGCGATAATGCTGAAATATTCCACAAAAGAAAGGTTGACACACATACCGACAATAACACTGCATCGCATAAAAAACCCGGGGCAACAAGGGTATTGAATCAATTACTCAACACCGACTTTTTTAAAACCCCGCATTCTATATCAGCCATTGCCGAATATTGTAAGAAGAAGTTCGATTCAGATTTTAAAACTTCTGAACTATCGGGTATCTTACTTAAATTATCGAATGAAAATAAGCTAAGAAGGCAACGTAACGAAGAAAATAACAGATTTGAATACGTTAAAATATAAAGCTGTTATTTCAGGTTAAACAAACTATCAACGCCTAACACCCGGCGCGAAGTAAATCCTTCGGCATATGTTACGCCTATAATCTTTCCGAATTCGCGTGCCCTCGCTTCAATGCCTTCAATAAAGCCGGGCATTGAAATATAAGTCTGTGGCTCATCCTTCTCCCACTCGGGGTTGTAAAATTGCGAACCAAACGCTTTTATACTTTCAACCTTTTTGTCCCAGTGATCAGTAACATCAACCAATATATCAGGTTTAATATATTCATCCTGTATAAAGTTTAATAGTATACCTGCGCGCCATGGTTGCTGTAACTCGCCATTACTGTATGTTTCAACCTTACGCAATCCCGATAAAAACGCAGCGGTATCAATTAATTCATATGCGCGCCCATGATCAGGGTGCCTGTCATGTTTGGCGTTGCCTATAATTATTTCGGGTTGATATTTACGTATAACTTCGATAACTTTCAATTGATATTCCCGCGTGTTCTGAAAAAAACCATCGGGCAGCCCAAGATTCTCGCGGGCAGACAGTCCTAATATTTTGGCGGAGTCGG
>CBFGNU010000434.1:0-2159 GCA_965650195.1 uncultured Mucilaginibacter sp.
GGCCGCTCCGAGTTAATGAACCAAACCGCCACACCAACAAAGGCTATAATGTATGTTGGCGATTCAGAGCCTGTACTGAATATTACAGGGAAAATAAGCGTGGATGATAGTATCAGCAGCTGAAAATGAACGTTGCGGAATGCCTTGATGCGTAAGTAGGATAACCCAAACATTACGATGCCGGGAATCAGTACAATAATATTGGACAGATTCGGAAAAGCTATTTTTCTGATCATCCCCATTACCGAAACATCGACCCTGGTTGAGGTCTCATTCTCAGCATTTTTCATTACCAGGTCGGTGTACCAATCGTGGTAAGTTTTAACGATGAACGAAGGCGACGAGATCAACATCGGCAATACAAAAAGCACCGCCGACCAAAACAGCACGCTGCCTATCAATTTGATCTTATTGTTGGAGAAGAAGAAGAATGCGAGCCCAACCACGCCATATAGTTTAATGAAAATGCCCAAAGCAATGGTTAGCCCTGCCCAAAAATCCTTCTCTTTACGTATAAAAGTAAAGCTGAATATGATAAGCGCCGCAACCAACGGATTGATCTGCACATTGGCTGTCGAGGTCATCAGCTCATGCGCACATAATAAGATGACAAGCAGGTAATGTTCGCGTTTAATTGGTAGTTGCTCAACCGACTTTAGCAGCAACCATGCTGTAAAAACCACCCAAAGCAACACGCCCAGCCAGTCGGGTAATATGGCGAATGGTGCAATTACCAACGAAAATATAGGACCATAGTGATTCAGGTCAAAATATTCCTTTGGATAGTACGCAAACAGGTTTTGCTGGTTAATTACATGGAAAAAGTTGCCTTTGTATACAAAGTAATTGTTGTGGATATGGCTGTGCCCCTCAATAACGCTCTTAATAACCGGAAACAAACAAAGCCCGAACCATAAGGTAAGTACAAAGGGTTTGCTTGTTAATACCCGGGTGAGTTTATCCATTTAAAAGGGGATGAATTTTGGAGAGCGAAAATAGGAAAAATGGATAGAAATAAGAAAGGCTCCTTTACAGAAGCCTTTCTCTATAACACCTCCCTAATGGCAAGTGTTAAACTGCCGAAACTAAGCTGACCCCCGTTAGCTGATCGGCAAAGGCAAGAAATGCCTTTTCATCATATATACGTTGTTTGTTGTCAATCAGTTTGCTTAATTTAAGTTTTCCGATAATATATTTATAACTACCTGAGTAATAGCGCTCTTTTATTTCATGAAAATCCAGCGCTTCTACTAAATCTTCAGTTTCATATCGCAGATAAACACAAAGTTCAATATCATTGGTGAATTTGAGACCGGTGTTGGTTTTTAGTTTTTTGTATTCGTATTGGTAGTCGTACCTCAGCGCGGCTATGTCAGATAGAACTGCCGATCCCGTTGGATGGCCCCCTGCTCCTTTCCCGAAAAAGAACTGCTGATCGGCAAAAGCAGCTTGTACAATTACCCCATTATATTCATACTCCACGTTATACAAAAATTCGCTTTCTGTTACCAGTTTCGGCAGTACAAACAGTGCTACGTGTTGGTCGTCTAGTTCCTTGGCAACAGGCACCAGTTTTATTTTTAAGCCTTTCTCACGGGCATATTGAATATCGCTTGGTGCCAGGTTTTCTATGCCCATATTCAACACCGCATCCGGCTCAACGACGACACCATAAGCGTGCGCAGCGGCTATTACCAGTTTAAATTTAGCATCATATCCGCCAACATCCATAGTTGGGTCAGTTTCGGCAAAGCCGAGGTCCTGTGCTTGCTTTAATGCCGTGGCATAATCCATTCCCTCCAAAAAACCCTTGGAAAGTATGTAGTTAGATGAGCCATTAAAAATTCCGCATATAGAGTGCAGCAGTTCGTTATCGTAATACTCTTCCAGGTTACGGATGATAGGTATACTTCCACAAACGGCCCCTTCATAAAGTAGGGAAGTACCATGCTCCTCCTGTATCCTAAGCAGCTCCTCTAAATGAAGCGCTATCATTTTCTTACTTGCTGATACCACATTCTTCCCCGACCTTAACGCTGTTGATACAATCTCAAAGGCGGCGTCGGTATCATTAATAAGCTCAATAATAGTATTGATCTCGGGGTTGTTCAGTAATTCGTCTTTATCAGTAGTGAAGTAAGTAGCCGGCAAAGAGCGTT
>CBFGNU010000435.1:0-2134 GCA_965650195.1 uncultured Mucilaginibacter sp.
ACGACCGATATACTACTCCTTACGGCTTATCCAACTCAGATTTGGTAAGTCCCCCGTGGTCAACTATTACCGCATATGACCTCAACAAAGGCCTTGTGTTATGGAAAAAACCGATCGGTCAGGATGGGCGCATTCCGTTAAAAACCGGACAGGAAGAAATGGGCATCCCTATCGGTACGGAACATAGAAGCATGTTGGTAACATCAACAGGTATACTGTTTGCAACCGCACGGGGTGGCGACTTATATGCTTTTGATGCAGAAAACGGCAAGCTGCTTTGGAGATACCGTTTACCTAAGGACTCCGAGGGCGGTATGACGACCTACCAGGTTAACGGAAAGCAGTATTTGGTGGTTCCGGCTATGGCAGCATTTAGTATTGAGGCAGGTGCCCGCGCTAAAATACCCGGGCTTTACCCGCCAGGTTATCTGGTATTTGCATTACCTGACAAAAAGAAATAAATTGCTTAACCAATTGAAGAAAAACAGCCAATTACACAATCTAAATAGAGAAAAAATGAAACGTACTATTTCAACCCTACTGTTAGCCGGCCTGGCTGCGTTTTCGTACGGACAGGATTCTAACGGTGACTTTAACGGCAGGAGCGTAAGCCTGAAACCCGATTACGTCTTTAAAGGCTCGGCCCTTACCGGGTGGCACACCTTAGGCAACGCTACCTGGCAGGCCAATAATGGCATTATCACGGCAAAGGCGAACGGTACGGGTTATCTGATATCCGACAAGTCTTTTCAGGATGTGGCAATCCGTACGCTGTATAAGCCCGATGCAAACACAGAGGTTGGATTTATATTCCGTTTAGAAAAAACTGCCGATGGTATGCAAGGCCTCCTTGTCTCGTCAAAAGGAAGTGAAACGGGATCATACAAAATAAAACTGGATGCGCAGGGCAAAGAAACAAGCCGTGAAAAATTGCGTAATGTAAACGGTATTATTCGCCAGGCTCCGGTGGTTGATCCAAACGCACCAGCCAGAGGCCTGGGTGGTGGCCCTCGTCCGGGAGGCTTTGGTGCCGGCGGGGCTGCCCCAACAGTTCAGTTACCTTTAACCCGCCCAAATACAGCAGTAAAACCAGGCGAATGGAATCAGTTTGAAGATATAGTTGATCTTGATGTAATGCGCGCTTTCTTTAACGATGGCGGCGAAAATATGACGGCGACAGAAGAGGCCAACGGTTTTGGCTCAATAGCATTAATGGTTAACGGTACCGGCGAAGTGCAGTTTAGCGAATTGGCTTATAATGATGCAGCTATTAAAAAACTGGATAACGAGCAAAGTTCAGCACGGTTTAAAGTTCAGCACATACAGGATATGTATTACTCGTGGGCAGCAGGCGCAGCTGATTTTAACCGCGACGGGTTTATGGATGTGGTTGCAGGACCAATAATTTATTTCGGACCGGATTTTAAAAAATCGCGCGAAATTGAATTTGCATCATCAGTAAGCCCTTCAAAAAACTTTACCGCTTACAATTGTCAGTATACTTATGATTTTAACGGTGATGGCTGGCCTGATGTATTAACAGGTCCTTCAACAAGTTCTTTATTTATCAACCCTAAAGGCGAATCTCGCCGTTGGGCTAAATATACTGTTGTACCGGGCGTACAATCAGAGTCCACCATATTCAGAGATATTGACGGCGACGGCAAACCTGAATTGATTTACGGTGGCGGCGGCCAGATGAAGTTTGCCAAACCTGATCCCGCTGATCCAACAAAACCATGGATCCAAACTATTATATCTGAGCGCGGCACATCTTCCCAACATGGTGTTGGCGTTGGCGACATCAATGGCGATGGATTATTAGACGTACTGAATGCGAATGGCTGGTTTGAACATCCAAAAAATTACGATGGCAAAATGATGTGGGAGTACCATCCGCAGGCATTTGGCCGCTACGGTAAACGTGGTTCGCTCTTCGGCGGCTCTTCTATGGGTGTTTATGATGTTAACGGTGATAAATTGAATGATGTTGTAGCCAGTCTTAATGCCCATGGTTTTGGCCTGGCCTGGTTTGAGCAAAAACGTGATGCTGCCGGTAAAATATCATTTGTAAGACATATGATAGCCGACGATTATTCAACAAAGAACGCGGGCGACGTAACCTTCTCTGAAG
>CBFGNU010000436.1:0-2121 GCA_965650195.1 uncultured Mucilaginibacter sp.
TACCAGCTAAACCCTGTTGGCTACTATGAAGCGTTTAAGAAACTACGCGACGCTGCAAAAAATACAGATGAAGGAAAATTATTGGAGGAAAAGTTAAAGCAACTTACCCGTTTAGCTGCCGGCGGTGAGGTACCTGAAATTGAGGGAACCACACCGGATGGAAAAACCATCGACCTGAAGGCGCTTGATAAAAAGGTTATTATAGTAGATTTTTGGCGGGCTCTCAATTCGCAAAGTTTGCGTGATCATAATGAAATGGCCACAAAGCTGCTGCCTAAGTATAAAAGCAAAGGACTCGAAGTTATAAGCGTATCGTTTGATGATAACCGTGTTAAATGGCTGGCTTACATTAAAAAGAGCAATATGACATGGCCACAGCTATCAGACCTGAAAGGCGAAGCTTCGCCCAATGCAGAAAACTGGGCCATTACCAAAATACCTACCTATTATTTGGTGGATGGCAAGGGCAAAATAATTAAACGCTGTCTTGATTATTATGAGTTGGAAGTTGCTGTTAACGCTATTATGGCGAAGCAGTAATCTACCTAACAAGGTATTACCTTGTCTTTCAACACGGCAAAGATCTTGTCGGTTTTAGACGTTCTTACGGCAACCTTTCCCGTAAATTTTCCGAATGATGGGAGTATGGCCTGTTTGCTGCCAAATGCGAAACATGGCAGGGTAATGCTCTGCCTGCCTTTGCCGGTTAAATTTATGCCGGGATGAATATGCCCACAAAATGCATATTGGGTAAGCAATTGTAGGTCGGCTTCTATCAATGGGTGATGCAGCATTAAAAACGGCCCGATGATCATTTGCTTATGGAGCTCGATATTTAACTGGTCGTAATATTTATCGGCGATAATATCATGGTTGCCTCGTACCAGATCAATGGTGACTTTAGGGAACTGTTGCCGCCACATGGCAAACCATTCCCAGTCGGCATTCATATCGCTGTGGAACAGATCGCCTAAAAAAACAATGCGGAGTGGTTTAAACTCGTCTACAAGATCAGATAATACGGCTAAATCATTTTGTTCCAGGTCTCGCGGAACTGCTATCCCCGCTTTTCTGAAATGCCCTGTTTTGCCCAAATGCACATCGGCAACTAACAGCATTCGCTGCTGCTGCCAGTAAATAGCTTTTTGGGGCAACAATAACAGATCCTGGTCAAGCAGTTTAAATGATACACCCGCGCTTATCGTCATGCGGCAAAAATAACAAATTGGATGTAATCCATCGCCGGATATGCATCCACAGAAATTTATCGCATAAAAAAAGGGTCGGAAAACTCTCGCAGTTTTACGACCCCACATCTACCTATGAAAAACAGCCCTTTGGTGGGCGTATACATTAGGTAGACAAAAGAAATGCCAATTGCGTTTTTAACTTAAAAAACAATAATAACGTGTGACGATAATTTAAATCGAGGAAATTACTTCCCCTATTTGGGTAAAATTCGCCATAATTGCCCGGGTTTAATTAACTAATACTAAAGTTGGAATTTATTTGAAGAGTGCTGTTGTTGTAGCCGCTATATTGTAATAGCTTAATAATTAATATAGCCGGACAACGATTATTTATGAAACCAACGGGATAAACTATTGTTAGATAAGGTATGGAGTACAATGTGTATTTATTAGCTACCGACCCGAAAAATCCGTGCAGAGACGTTATACACTCAAGAGATACCGGTTTAAAGATCAGGGTTTATTGCTTAAATAGTGATAAAATAACTCCTGATCCGAATGAGATCCAACTCTTTGGCTATGCCCATAATAAACTATATGCTTTTGAAACCATTGATATAACCGCTGAAGATGCCCTGGATGTTGTAGGTGCTATTCAATGGTATGCCGAGTATATTGACTACCCCGAAATGGAAATATTGCCCGAAGACCCACGGCCGGGCCATAGCAGCGATATTGCTATGTAATTTATTGGTAGCTTCTGTAACGCTTTTCCGAACGTAAAATACACTAAATGAGAGGGGTAAAATTAATTGAAAATTATTTTTGTAGAGTTGCTTATAGATTCTATATTTGCAGTCCCAAAACGAAGGGAGTTTAGCTCAGCTGGTTCAGAGCATCTGCCTTACAAGCAGAGGGTCACTGGTTCGAA
>CBFGNU010000437.1:0-2121 GCA_965650195.1 uncultured Mucilaginibacter sp.
GCCAATACCTAGCTGAATGCTCACATAATGCATGTTTTTTTGAAGGTATTCGTATAAAAACTTTGCTTTTGCCTTGTCGCTAGGCAAGTTGGCTGTCATACTACGTATCTCTTCAGCCCGTTGGGGGCTTAGGTCAAGCCCCTCGGCGTTTAAGCTCTGGTACCATTTACCGTATGACTGCCATGTGCTCAGATCACCGGGTATTCCATCAAACTCAAATTGGTTTGCTGCAAATACAATATTGGGGTAAACACGCCAGTCAAGTGCGTCCTCTTCGGGCTTAACTGCCTTTAAAGAATGTACATTCCATTCATAAACATCGTAACCGCCATTTTTTGAAATGCGTGGTGCAATATTGGTATTGTTATTCTTGTATCTGAACCCCACCGACGGAATTGCTGAAACCTTATAATACGCATTTTCTACCGCGGTCTCCTCTGTTAAATAGCGCCAACGACCCAGATCAAGATAGCTGTTGGTCGTACGTTCCCAAATTATCTCTACAGTTGATGGATAACTTGATATAGTGTGGCTAAACAGCAATACCCGGTAATTGCTGGCCAGCGTTTGATCATCTGTAGCTGCGCGATCATAAAAATCGCTTTTGCGATACTTTTTTACTAGCTTACCATTTGCATCATAAATAAGTACCTGAGCGTCATTTACCTGGTTAAATTTCTTGTCGTAAACCAACGCCAGTTCGCCCTCATGGTCGCCTTTTTCGTCCAAAACTGTTGTAATGCTATGATAGGTCACTTCCGTTTTGCCCGGTCCTTTAATTATTGTTTCCTGCGAACTATACCGCACCACCGAATGAGCGTCTTGCTTTAACGAATCGGGGATGGATGAAGCCTTGTATAATTCCGCGCTAACGGGTTTAGTTTGGCCAATACCTGCCACCCATGCAAAACACAAAGCCAAACTTGAAATTATGTATTTAGACCTCATCCTATCAACCTTTTTTAAATATTATCTGCTCGTTCAACATTTCATACAATACTTTAGCAAACTCCCTAAAATCCGCGTAGTTTTCTTTTAAATATGTAGGATTTTTAAACTCAAGTGTATACCGGATGATTATACTACCATCTTGTTCACCAACTGTGCGCTTCAATACAATACTTTTATCAGGCATTGTTACTGTGCCTGATTTTGGCATGGCATCAACTTTATATCCGGCGGGCATTTTATAACTTCCGCCAATGATATAACTCCTATTGAATCCGAATTCAATATTGGTAGCACGACTTTCAGCCAAAAAAGGATTTTTTTTGAGTGAACTGAACAAGTTTGGATTTAGATAAATATATGAGCCATCTGATCCGGCCATATCTGAACTGAACGTAACGTTTTGAATTAAAGGGATTGTATCTTCCTCAATACTCTCCATGGTTAAGGCAGCTATTTTAATTCCATTATCTCCATCGCGCAAATAATCAATATATTTTTTCTCTCCATCAGTCTTATACCTGGTTACGGCTGATATCCTGTTGTAACCACTGCTTCTGATAGTTGCTGTACCTTCAATTTTACCCTCCGGTTTTATTTGGGCAGTTACAAATACCGACTGGCTTACAGGTTCGTTCTTAACCAACGGAACAATGTCATATACTTCCTTTGCTTTATCAATGTAAAAGCCTGACGAGTTAAGCAATTCCGCAGGTATTATATTGTAAACATTATACTTATTTGTCGCGTCAAGTACGTACATTTTATCGTTGGGCATAGGTACATAGGCAACGGCTCGGTTAAATTGCACCAATGAGGTGTAAAACGGCAACACCTTTCCATGTTCGCGAGTGCTCACTACCATAGGATAAACATTTACGTTAGCCTGTTTAAGTAAATGATAAACGATAAGGTTTATTTCTGCTGAATTTCCGGTTTTTTTCTCCCAGGCCGTTGCAGTGCCGTCGTTAGTATACCAACGGTCTACTCCATCCCACTTCATCGTGTTTTTAACTTCATTAAAAATGTAAGCGATTTTTTCGTTATCGGTTTTTAATTTTGCCGCGGTGGCTAATATAACCTCTTCGCCTTTTAGCTTCTTCTTAAGTTGCCTGCCAAAATCCTCATCATCTGCCAATATACCACCCACTTTTGCCCAGGTATCTGAATAAG
>CBFGNU010000438.1:0-2109 GCA_965650195.1 uncultured Mucilaginibacter sp.
CGTTACCGAGGATGGAAAAGGTACCGTGCCGGGCAGCATTTTAGGTTTTGACCCGGCTGTGTATATAGAATACGTAACCGATCCGAAGGACCCTGATTTTAACATTGGGTTCCGTGCTTATGGATTTTGGGGATTCCAAAAATCATCAGCCGCACAGTTAGACCAAAATACAATGTACTCTTTGCGCCCCGGTACGCAGCCTATTAATTTGCTTATACCTGCCAGCTCACGCTATGGCGTTTTGCGCGAACCAACCGCTGTATATCCAAACATTTATCCTGGCGAAGACCTGGGAACATTTAATTTCTTTGAAGCTTCATCCATCCGCAAGGTTGGCAATAAATATGTAACCGTGTTTAGCGGCTACTCGGGCCCTGAATATGGCGTGGGCAGCTCCAACTCTACCCTGCGTTATGCCGTGGGCGACTCACCGTTGGGACCATGGAAAAGTGGTGGTGTAGTAGTTGATTCGCGCGCGCCGGTATTGAACCAGGACGGAACAGCTTTGCAAACCACTAACTCCGGCCATAATACGCATGGCAGTTTACAAGACATAAACGGGCAATGGTATGTGTTTTACCACAGGCCGCCGCGCGGATTTGGCTTTGCCCGCCAGCCGGTGGTAGCTCCGGTAACCATAAAGTGGGATCAAAAACCTGTATCAGAAGGTGGTACCGTTACTATCAGAGCTTATGATCCGTACGCCAAGGATGGCATATGGTCTGCCAAAGACAGCCAGGGCAGAGAATACAAAGGCGGCGAAGTTACATCAGAGGGGTTCCATATTTTTGGGCTTGATCCTTATCAGTACTATTCTGCCGGTTATGCTTCTTATCTCTCTAATGGCAGCATTCAGCAGGATTCATGGGATATCTGGGATAACCATATGCCTATAGAGAAAGCGAAAAATGGTAACATCATCGGCTATAAATATTTCGGCTTTGGTGGCCTTAAAACTGCTCAAAAAGGACTGAAACCTTTTGCGGGCACTAAACCAGGCAACGGCACTAAATTTAACCTATGGCTTACACCAAAAACCGACAAAGCTTTTAAAGTTAACGTTTGGTTGGATGGCCCCTGGGACAATGCCACCTGGAAAGGCAAAAAAATAGCCGAGATAGTTGTCCCTGCCAATTCAAAACAGGAAGTGACACAATTTACAGCAGACGTTGCCAAAATTGTAGATAACATGGGTAAAAAGCATGCTATCTATTTGGTAGCGGAAGGCGAAGGAACAGATGCGCTTTTTGATCTGATGGGACTTGGATTCAGTTCAAAAACCAAGAAAATTGCTCGCCCAGTTGTGCCGACTGTAAATATAGCTGTTGATGGACAAGCAGTAACTATTCCGGCTACTCCGCTACGGTCAACCAATGCCAACGGAATTACAGGGTATGATATCTACGAAGCTACGTATAAATATACCGCAGGCACAAAGGCACCTGTTATTACTGCATCATCAAATAATCCTGCCGTTAAAATAAGCATTACCCAGCCTGAAACACCTAAAAGTACGGCAGTGGTGAAGTTTGATTACAAGGGTATGGTTAAAACGTATAATGTTATATTAGCTCCGCAATAAAGGCAGTCGGCAGGTAACCTATAATTTAGTAGTAAAAAGGCAGGGTCACATTAAATGGCCCCGCCTTTTTTTATGCATGTTGCATGCCCACAGTTTTTGCATAGGACACTGACAAGATATTGCGGGTGGCTCACGGGGGCTCACAGGGCTCACCCCGGCTCTGAGCCACCCTCCTTTCGCTATCTAATTAAAACACACTACCTGTTCTTTTGTATACTCTGTAATATGGCAGCAACAGATAATGATTTAAACTCCCTTTCCCGGCAACAGTTGATGGAAGAGATAATAAAACTCCGGGACGGCATCCGCAAGCACCGTGATAGTACGGGGCATGAACTATGCTGGCACCACCCTGATCTGTGGGCGCTGCTGCCCGAAAAAACGGAACCGCAAATTGCTGTGCCGGAGTGGCCGGTGTTTCTAAAAGGTTGCATACGTTACCGCTCATCGTTAGATGAGCAGCAACCCGAAGCGCCACGAACAAATGAGAAATTCAAAAAGTAATGGCATGCAGGCTACAATTTCAC
>CBFGNU010000439.1:0-2104 GCA_965650195.1 uncultured Mucilaginibacter sp.
AAAATATCTGAAAATGATCTGATTGGTTAATATATCAGACTTTGATCTGAATAAAAGGACGCTCCCTACAGCTAAAACCAGCATTAATATGGTTATGACGCCAAAGCTGATCTTGAAACCTACTCGATGTTGATAGATCAGTAAAAACGGTACAATAATGTAGAATTGCCACTCTGCGGTTAAAGACCATAAAATAGATTCAGGCGTATATTGATAAATTATGCCATTAAGGTAAGCTACGCTGGTAAGCGCACTTTTGATGATATTAAACGAAGGATCGCGGTAAAATTTTAAGCCGATATAAACCAAACAAGCGGCGTAAAAGGCAGGGGAGAGCCGTATCCACCGCTGCTTTATAAATTGAGCAAAATCGGCGTAACTGAATGTTTTATTGCGCACGTAAAAATAATACATGCAAAATCCGCTTATTACAAAAAACAAGTCTACACCGTTGCCGCCCAAAGCTAATAGTGAAGTAATATCAAAGCCTTTTACAACAAAACGCGGTGCTTCATAAACAGACCAGCAATGTATCCATAAAACACCAAGCGCTGCAATTGCCCTCAGTCCATCCAAAGCAGCGAACCTGTTTTGCCGGTTTATTGTACTACCTGGTTGAATAGCTGACATTGTTTTTTTGTCATTTGCTGCGCACTAAATTGTTTCAATTGTTGCGTATCGTATTCGGTTGGATCAAAAGAATCGTTCATTAATTTCAGAAAAAACCTATGTAAGTTTTTATCTAGCTCCGGCGCATCATCATAACCATACGCGTACTGAGCGCCACACAGTTTTAGTTCGTTTAAAGCGGGGCTTTTAGGATTAAATATTGCCAGCAATGGCTTTTTTGCCAACAGGTAGGGATAAATTTTTGATGCGGTATAATTAGGATCATCTGACCCGGGAATGAATAGCGCATCCGCCTGTTGTAAGGTTACTAATGCATGATAGTAAGTTATTCTATCCGTTATCTCAATCACACTATCTTCTACCCCCATTTGTTTAGCAAGCGGTAATATTGTGGCAATGCCGGTCCCTGCCGGTGCATAGCTGGTGCCTATAAAATAAAGCTTAAGCCTGGCCTCCGGATAACTTGTGATAAATTGCTTTAACGCGTGGAAAACCGGTTTTACTGCTTTTTGCATATCCATACCACCACGGCCCACATATACTAGGTTTTTACATCCGGGAGAAAGCAAGCTGCTAAACTTATCGCGATTTTTTAAGGCAATGTCCATATCCGGTTCAAAATAACCGAACGTGATAACCGACGACGGAATTGACGCTATTTTAGTGTATCGGGTTTTCAAATCAGTAATATAACTCTCTGATACGCTGATAAGGCCGTCAACATGCCTCATGGCTATTGGTTCAAGATATTTGTTGAGCCGGTAAGAGAACCAATACTTGGGCGGGCGTTCGTTTTTGGGTTTAGCTTTATAGTATTCTGAATGCCAGGGGTCCTGCATGTCAATAACATAGGGTACGCCGAATTTCTTTTTCCAATATGCGCCTAAAATGCAGACCGGAAATTGCGTGGTTGAAAAATATATCAGATCAAATTTTTCTTTTTTTAGCAATTGATCAACCTTTTGTTTGTAAAACCAGATCGATCGCAATGCAAGGCCACCTAAACCAAATTTTGAGGTTATGCCTTTTGATAACGCTTTAACCTTATGGATCTTCAGATCAACAGGTAGACTCTTCGTCAGCAGCTCGTCTTTTATCATGTCTGAGTATCGCTCATCTACCATTACAACTTCTGCTTGCCAGCCAAAATCAATAAAGTAAGGCAGGCTCATGCGCACGCGTTGCATGTCTGCAGCATTACATGGAGGAAAGAATGGAGACATGATCAATACCCGTTTCAAAGCGTTTCTTCAACCAATTTTAAAAACTTTTGGCTTTCAGTTTCCCAATTGTAATGCTCGTGTGCCAATTGTAACGACGCCTCTTTACAAGCCATTAATTTATCGGGATGCTGTTGGTAGCCCAAGATAATTTCGGCTAAAGCTTTTACATTGCCAACAGGGTAGGTACTGCCAATTGCCGGATTTTGCCGCATAAAATCGGCCTGCGCGGTTGTTTGGCTGGCAACTGTTGT
>CBFGNU010000440.1:0-2091 GCA_965650195.1 uncultured Mucilaginibacter sp.
AATAAAATTATAGTTATTGATGGCGGGACCCCGCAGGCACCTGTTATACAGGAAGGTGATGTATTACAGTCGGAAAAAATGACCTCGACTGACGATATCATGAAAACCCTTCAACAAAACAATCAGAACCTGCTATCAATAACCGGCGATTTTAAATTATTAAGCCGCAAAATATTACAAGGCAAAGGCACTGTGGGTACGCTGATGGCTGATAGCCTGATGGCGATACAGCTTCGCAATTCTATGCGCAACCTTGAAGCCGCCACAGGCAGCGCAGCACGTATGGCTGTGCAGCTGGATAAGTTCAGCAGAACCATCAATACCAAAGGCGGTTTGGCTGATAAATTATTTACAGATACCACTACGTTCAACAAGTTTACTGCAACTGCGGAGCAGTTTCAGCAAACTGCAAAAAATGCAACTGCCATTACTGATAACCTTATTAAGGCTACCAATAAGTTTAACAGCAATGATAATACGATAGGCATTTTATTAAACGACCCCACAGCAGCCGGGCAAGTGCGCAGCACGCTTAATAACCTGCAGCAAAGCTCGGTTAAGCTAAATGATAACATGCAGGCGCTTCAAAGTAACTTCTTCCTTAAAGGCTTCTTTAAAAAACGCGAAAAAGCAAAACAGGATAGTATAAAGGCGGCTGAGAAGTTGAAGCAGTAGGTTAGTCCGGAAGTCTGAGGAACTTATATCAAACAAAAATAGCGATGGGTTTTAAACCCATCGCTATTTTTGTTTCCTAAGCACTAATCTCCAACTTATACCCCTTACCCCGTATCACAACAATTTTAATATTCGGATTAAGCTCCAGTTTTTTTCTGAGTTTGGATATAAACATATCCAGGCTGCGCCCCACTATAACACCTTCGTCTTCCCATATTTCTTTTTGCAGCCGGCTTCTGTCTATGGTCTGGTTAGGCAATAATGCGAATATGCGCAGTACACGGGTTTCCGTTCCGGTTAATTCAATCGTTTGTCCATCTACAATGAGGTTACGGTGCTTAGCATCAAACAATACTGAGCCTAATGTGATCACGCCGGCATCCTGACTGTCTGTCGCCTCTCTCCGCGGCTTTGCAGATCTGAAAAACAGAAAGCCGACAAAAGCTAAAAAGGGCAGGCCACCCAAAATATATCCGGTTGTTGCTGTGTTTAAGCCCGAAGGTTTAAATTTAATGTTGATCATGTAACATGCTGTAGGTTGCTTTCTTCCCTTACATGCCACAATTTCATCTTTTTTATTTTTTGATATCGCATAGCCATAGGCTACACTGGAGTTGCCACAATTCAGAACGTTAACAATGTAATCACGTGCGAGTGGATCCTGGGCCAACACACGCCGGGTAGTATTCACCAAGGAATCCGGTTGAAAAGTAAGCTCATTCTCAAACTTCAGCTGGTATTCATTTTCGTCTATCTTTTCTACCGGCAGTACTCTTGATGTACTATCGCCTGCCTGTAAAAGCAGTTCATGCCCTATCCTGCGGAGCAAAACTTCCCGCCTGGCCATATCAAAGCCGTTATCGTCCTTCATACTGAAAGCCACGCATATCACAACAATAAAAGGAAGTAGTGTCAATCCGAACAGGTACTTACGCTTCCCTGACAGGAGATTTTGGTTAACACGCATAACGTCAATATTTTATTTACAAAGTTTACATTTTTATTTACAATCCAGGTTCTTCTAACGGAAATATCTCGAAGTAATTTCGCTGAATAAACTTAATAGGATATGAAAAATAAAAGAAAAACAATGAAATACACATGCATAAACATGTTGGTGCTGATGTTAGCTTTTTGCATTGTGTGTAAAGGGCAAAGCAAAACAGAAACCAAAAATGTATCCACTCCCCACGTACCCTACAGCAGCGTTCGTACCATCAAGCAAGATAGAAAAGGCATTATGTGGCTTGTTACACTCGAAGGAATTATCCGTTACGATGGAAAATCTTTTACCAATATCACAAGCAAGTTAAATGCGCATAGGTTTTGGGACGTTTTGGAGGATAGACGCGGAAACTTTTGGTTTGCTTCAATCGGCACGGGTGTTTATTATTACGATGGAAAATCTTTTAAAAA
>CBFGNU010000441.1:0-2087 GCA_965650195.1 uncultured Mucilaginibacter sp.
AAATAAAACTCCGGGATCTGCACATCAAAAAAGGTGTTATCCAATAAACGCATCATGCGGTATTGGCCCTTCATGTTGCCCATGTCGGTTTTCAAATTGCAGCCGGATACATATTCGTGCGAGTTACCCGGTTCAATTACCGGCTGCATTCCTACAACACCCTCGCCCTCTACCTCGCGCTTAGCTCCGTTCGAGTCAAAAATATACCAATGGCGGCTTAACAGGCGCACAGCATAGCTTCCGGTATTTTCAATATTTACCTTGTACGCGAACATAAAATGGTCGTTCGCCGGGTTGGAATACTCCGGCTGATAGATGGTTTCAACTGAAACCTTAACCCCGTCTGTTGTATAAGTAACCATAAAGTATTATCATTTAATTCAAATATATACCTCGTCTTCAAAAATCAGGCCATCCTAATGGCATAATTTTCAGCAATATATATTTTTTAACATTAAAAAAACAAATGAAAGTGTTAAACTTCCATTACTGATACGAACGATGAGAAGCGGGGGTTGCGTTCAATCTCATTAAGTATATCGTCAAGTTCGTCAAAAGTGCCGGCGGTAACCAGTTTGGCGCGGTATTCTTTAAAATTTTCTATCCCTTTAAAATAATTAGAATAATGCCTGCGCATTTCGAAAACGCCTGTTTTTGGCCCCTTCCATTCAATTGATTTTACCAGGTGAGTGCGGCAAGCGTCAATGCGTTCGGCAAAGGTTGGTTTGTCCAGATGCTCGCCTGTAGCAAAATAATGCTTTATCTCGCGAAAGATCCAGGGGTAACCAATTGCGGCGCGGCCTATCATCATGCCATCCACACCATATTCCATACGCCATGCTGCCGCTTTTTCGGGCGAATCAATATCGCCATTACCAAAAATCGGGATCTGGATAAGCGGATTCTTCTTTATTTTACTGATGAGTGTCCAATCCGCCTGCCCTTTATACATTTGCGAGCGGGTCCGGCCGTGAATAGTAAGCGCTTTTATCCCTACATCCTGCAAACGCATAGCCACTTCTTCTACATTTTTGGTATTATCATCCCAACCTAAGCGGGTTTTAACCGTAACCGGCAAGTGTGTGCCTTCAACCACTGCTTTGGTCATGGCTACCATTTTATTAATATCCTGCAGTAAACTTGCTCCTGCGCCGCGGCAGGCCACGTTTTTAACCGGGCAACCGTAGTTAATATCTATCAGATCAGGGTTAGCCAGCGTTGAGATCTCAGACGCTTCGCGCATGTGTTCAATATCGCTGCCAAAGATCTGTATCCCAATAGGGCGCTCGTATTCAAAAATATCCAGCTTTTTGCGGCTTTTTGCGGCATCGCGTATCAACCCTTCTGACGAGATAAACTCGGTATACATCATATCCGCCCCATGCTGCTTGCATACGTAACGGAATGGCGGATCACTCACATCCTCCATCGGCGCCAGCAACAACGGGAACTCCCCTAAATCAATATTTCCTATTTGTACAGACATGCTTATCTTTAACCCATTGCAAAAATACGAAAATTGATTTAAATGACGTCTAACTCCGCTAACCGCCTGCAACCGGCATTGCAGTTCCTTGTCCTGGTAGCCATTACCATTGGTATTATATTGGTTGGAAATTTAATTGGCGCAGGTATAGTAGTGGCATTTTATGGGTTGGATATGTTAATGAATATCGCCAAACTAGACCTGTCGGCCCCCGGTACGGTTAACGCCTTATGGGTATTACAAATAATAGGAACTACTGTACCATTGCTTATAGCGCCTTTGGTTTTTGCCCGGCTAGTTGTAAAACAACCGCAAGAGTATCTAAAGCCGTCATTCAAATTTCCGTGGGCCATGCTGGTTATTGTTTTTTGCGTAATGATGGTATCGTCGCCGCTGATAGAGCTTTTAAGCCGTATCAACCAAAATATGGTGCTGCCTGAATATCTGAACAGTGTACAAAAATGGATGCGTGAGAGCGAAGATAAAGCCGAAAAACTAATAACAGTGCTGTTAAAAATGGATACCATTTTTGGCGTGATTGCAAACGTAATTGCCGTTGGGCTTTTTACCGCCATTGTTGAAGAGCTGATGTTCAGAGGCT
>CBFGNU010000442.1:0-2074 GCA_965650195.1 uncultured Mucilaginibacter sp.
TGCCTGATGAAAAGTATAGGAAGCTGCCTATTGTAGCGCTTACCGCATCGGCTATGCTGGATATTAAAGATCAGGCTTTTATTGTGGGGATGGACGACTACATAAGCAAGCCCTTTAATCCTGATGAACTATATCGCAAGATTGCGCTTTACGCAAAAGGGGAAGAAGTTTAACATCAATCAAACAACTCTGCATTGCAATGCAGGGCTGTTTGATTTAATATTGTAAGGTCTACAACGTAGTCATATCAATAACAAACCGGTATTTAACGTCAGCGGCTAAAATACGCTCGTAGGCTTCATTTATCTGGTCCATGCTGATCAGTTCAACATCTGATACGATGTTATGCTCTGCGCAGTAATCCAGCATCTCCTGGGTTTCTTTTAAGCCTCCAACTAATGATCCTACCAAGCTGCGTCTTTCCATCAGCAGCGGGAACACCGAAACAGGTATAGGTTTTGCCGGCGCGCCTACACATATCATCACCCCATCAGATTTTAGCAAATTAAGATATTCGTTATAATCATGATCGGCAGATACCGTATCAATAATAAAGTTGAATGTTCTGGCTACTCCGGCCATTTGGGCTTTATCAGTAGTTAATATAAAATGCTTGGCACCCAGCTCAGCAGCATCCTGTCTTTTACTTTCAGACCGGCTTAGCATGGTAACTTCGGCACCAAAAGATGCAGCCAGTTTAACCGCCATGTGGCCCAGTCCGCCCAAACCCACAACAGCCACCTTATGGCCCGCTTTAACGCCCCAACGTTTCATGGGCGAGTAGGTAGTTATGCCGGCACATAATAAAGGCGCTACGTTGGCCAAGGGCAGCTTGTCTGATATGGTTAATACAAAGTGTTCCCTAACTACAATATGGCTGCTGTAACCCCCTTTACTGATAGATTTTTTATCCTGACTAAGGGCATTGTATGTTTGTGTATTACCGTTTTCGCAGTACTGTTCCAAATCGCTCCCGCAATTGGAGCAATGCATGCACGAGTCGACAAAGCAGCCAACACCAACTGTTTGTCCCACTTTAAAGCGTGTTACATCTGTGCCTATGCGTGTTACAGTTCCCACAATTTCATGCCCGGGTACAGCAGGGTAAACAGTGCCACCCCACTCGTTACGCGCAGTATGGATATCAGAGTGGCAAACGCCGCAGTATAGTATTTTTACCTCCACATCGTCGGGTCCGGGTTCGCGGCGTTCAAAAGAATAGGGGGCAAGGGGTTGGTCTGCGGCTTGCGCCGCATAGGCTTTCACAAGTGTCATATATTGTAATGGGTTTTTTACAAAAATGGCAAACGTGTTTCACATAAATAAAACCGATTATGATAATTATTTAGTTAGCGTTAGCGCCTATTAACGCTAAAAATTGCTTTTTTTTTAAAGTTGTAATATTTGCGGAAGAAAGTCTACTAATCAGCAAAACAGCAATTTATAATAGCTTTACACTTAATGGACGAAAAGCAGTTTCTTAAACTTGTAAGTGAACATCAGGGCATAATCCATAAGATATGCCGGTTGTACAGAGATACGGCTGCGGACAGGGAGGACCTGTTTCAGGAGATAGTTTTTCAGTTATGGCGGGGCGTAAATACTTTCAGAGGCGATGCAAAACCAAGCACCTGGATCTATCGCGTAGCCCTTAATACAGCGATAGCTACTTTCAGAAAAAGAAAGCCGGAGATAGAATACACGCTACAACTGCCGGATGTTTTACAGGAAGATGAAAGCGACGAGTTGGCGTTGCGGCGCGAGCAGTTGTTTCGCGCCATAAAGCAACTAAACGATGGAGAGAAGGCCATTGTTGCCCTTTACCTGGACGATATGGATCACCGGCAGATAGCTGAGATAACCGGCATCACCGAAAATAATGTTGCGGTAAAGTTGAACCGCATAAAAACCAAAATTCAAAAACTTTTAAATATCTGATAAAATGGAACTGGACGATTTAAAAAGCAGCTGGAACAGCGCTGTATCTCAGCCGAAAACAGAAGAAGAATTAGGCCTGATGCTGATAGAAAACCGGCACCCTGTTCTTAAACGCATCAGGAGGCAAATTGTAATA
>CBFGNU010000443.1:0-2062 GCA_965650195.1 uncultured Mucilaginibacter sp.
ATAATCATCGCAACCGGCCGTTCTGATTTTCCTAACCAGGTAAATAACGTATTGGGTTTCCCTTACATATTCAGGGGGGCGTTAGATGTACGTGCAAGTGCCATAAACGAAGAAATGAAACTTGCGGCGGTGCATGCTATAGCCAATATGGCAAAAAAATCCGTTCCGGAAGCGGTAAACCAGGCCTATAACGCCAGGAACTTAAAGTTTGGCCGCGATTATATAATCCCTAAGCCGATGGATCAGCGCCTGATAACTGAAGTGTCTGCGGCGGTTGCCAAGGCTGCCATAGAATCAGGCGTGGCGCGGAAAACTATAACTGATTGGGATGCCTACACAGAGCAGTTACGCTCAAGAATAGGACCCGACGATAAGCTGTTACGCAACATTACCAACCAGGCTAAGAGCAATCCTAAACGCGTTGTTTTTGCCGATGCGGATAATTATAAAATATTGCGTGCAGCTCAAATAGTTAAAGACGAAAAAATTGCCACCCCGATATTATTAGGCGATGAAGGAAGGATCAAAGCGATAATAAAAGAGCATGATATGGATTTTGGCGAGGTGAAGATTATTGATCCTCACCTGGGTGCCGAAAATACCGAGCGATATGCTAATTATTTGTTTGAAAAACGTCAGCGTAGGGGCATTACATTGTACGAGGCACGTAAGTTACTATCAGATTATAACTACTATGGCGCTTGTATGGTTGAGTACGGAGAAGCCGATGCGCTGATATCCGGCCTGAGTAAAAACTATGCGACTACTATAAAACCTGCTTTGCAGATAATAGGCGTGCAAAAGGGTGTTAGCCGTGTGGCTGGTATGTACCTGATGATAACACCGAAAGGGCCTGTATTTTTTGGCGATACTACGGTTAACGTCGACCCAACTGTTGAAGAGCTGGTAGACATTACAGTGTTGATAGAAAAATCAGTAAAGCAATTTAATATCAGTCCAAGGGTAGCTGTGCTGTCTTATTCAAACTTTGGCTCAAATGAGGGACCGATCCCTGAAGGTACACGCGAGGTGGTACGCCGTCTGCACAAGCAATACCCTGATATGGTTGTTGACGGCGATATGCAAGCCAACTTTGCGTTGAATGCGGAAATGCTTGCGGATAATTTTCCTTTCTCTACCTTAAAAGGTAAAGCGGCAAACACGCTTATATTCCCTAACCTGGAGTCGGGCAATATAGCTTATAAACTATTGCAGGAAATTGGTGGCGCTGAGGCTGTTGGCCCTATTTTGTTGGGGTTAAAAAAATCAGTACACATATTACAGCTGGGCAGTTCAGTACGCGAAATTGTGAACATGGTCACCATTGCTGTAGTTGATGCGCAAGCCAAAGAGCAAATGCAATAAAAATAATATTGCAGGCAAGCTTTCGTCATTAAACGTGTAAATTTATCCGTTAGCAAAACTATGTATAATTATATCGACGGTAAATTAGCTTTTAAAAGCCCTGCTTATGTTGTGATTGATGCCGGTGGTGTTGGTTATCACATCAATATATCATTACACACCTACTCTTTATTGGGCAGCATTGAGCGCCAAAAGCTGTACGTATGGCTCCATGTTAAAGAAGATGCACATACATTATACGGTTTTGCTGATGAAGGCGAGCGTCGCCTGTTTTTGCACCTGATATCCATATCAGGGATAGGGCCAAATACGGCTCGAATGATGCTTTCATCCATAACACCCACCGAGATCCAAACAGCCATAGTAAGCGGAAATGTTGCACTGATACAGCGCATTAAAGGCATCGGCCCAAAATCTGCCCAACGCGTTATATTGGAACTGCAAGACAAGTTGAGAAAAGAAGGATCCGAAACTTTAAGCGTAGCCCCACTTAACCCATCTGTTAAAGACGAAGCCTTATCTGCCCTGGTAATGCTTGGTTTTGCACGCAATGCTGTAGAAAAAGTGTTGGAGCAGCAAATGAATAAAATAGATGGCCCGTTAACCGTAGAACAGCTTATAAAAATTGCGTTAAAAAGTTTATAATTACCTTTAATTAAACTTTGGCCTTTGAGCGGGATTTTTACTGGTAGGTATG
>CBFGNU010000444.1:0-2018 GCA_965650195.1 uncultured Mucilaginibacter sp.
AGCCCCATGTTCCGCGGAGAATAATTACCCCTATGATAATGCTCACCGCGCTATCTATCCACCACAAGCCTGTTATCCATATTATTATACCTGATATCACTACACCTAACGATACTAGCGCGTCGACCGCCATATGCATATAGGCCCCCTTAATATTCAGATCTTTGTCTTTATCCTTAACAAACAGCCATGCTGTAAATCCGTTAATGGCAATACCCACCAATGCTATCCAGGCCATTGCTTCGCCGGAGACAGGTTCCGGATGCATAAAACGGATAATGGCCTCATAAAAGATCACTAAAACTGTTGCCACTAAAATAAAGGCATTAAAAAACGAAACCAGTATAGTAGCGCGCTTGTAACCATAAGTGTAAAGCTTGGTAGCGCCTATTTTGGCCATTTTAAAAGCCAGCAATGCCAAAGCCAAACTTGCAACGTCGCTTAAATTGTGGCCCGCATCGGTAAGCAGTGATAGTGATCCGGTGATAAAACCGGCAACAGCCTCCACCACAACAAAAACCGAATTAAGTACTATACCCCAAATGAATGCTTTATTAATATGATCAAGCTTTGGGGCGTGATCGTGGTGATGATGAGAGTGATCGTGACTCATGTTAAAATTATATCTCCCGGTCCCTTACTTTTACCGCCGGGTTACCCTGGTAGATGCCATACGGTTCCAGATTTTTAGTTGCTACTGATCCACTTGTAAGTACTGCATGCGACCCGACGGTGATTCCCTGGTTTACAATTGCCTTTGCGCCAATCCAAACGCCATCTTCAAGGGTGATATTACCCGTTATTAAATTGAAAGTGGTCTTTTTATAATTATGGCTTCCGGTTAGCAAAAGTGCTCCTTGCGATATACACACGTTAGAACCAATAGTTACCATTACCAGATTATCTATCCAAACCTCTTCGCCTATCCAAACATTGTCCGCAATGGCGAGCAGCCAGGGATATTTAATATTTACGCAGGGCTTTATTTCAACTCGTTTGCCAATCTTGGTACCAAATAAACCTAAGAGAAAATTTTTAAAGCCATAAAACGGGAACAAACTGCTTTTAAACACTATCGCATTTACATAGTACCAAAGCACACGTTTAAGCATAGTACCACCGGGGTGGTATGGCGAATTGTTATAAGCAGAAAGATCAGTTTTTTGCATGCTTTTTTCTATCGTCGGCAGTTACCCAAAAATAAAGGGCTAAGCCGATAACTGTATATATAATTGTATTAAATATAAGATGATGATCAACCACGGCTTCAAACTTTGCATCCCAAAATATTGCAACTAAAGTCATTCTGATAACATTTAGTGTTTGGATAATTAACAGCCCTCCAAAAAGAAAAGGTAATTTCTTTTTAAATGGTTTTGGATACGCCAATACAAACGCAGAAAAGAAGCACATCACACCTATGCCGAGGCAATCATAAGCCATGCGAACAATTCCACGACCAACCGTTAATATATCATAATCATTTGTGATGTTCTCAAAACCAAAACAACGTAACAAAACAGATGTGCAGAAAAGTAGCGCATGCCTAAGCCATTTTATGTAATTAAAATTGTCGGCAATTACACTTATATAATTTTTTGATAATGGGCTGGTTATACTCAAAAAACCTATATTAAAATAATAGGTTACAAGAAAGAGCGTTAAGAAGACAAGAGAAAATTTTACAGCCTTACTTTTTAACATCGTGTTGCTGTTTAAGTAGCTCATCAATTTTTATATCAACAACCAGCCTAAACCAGAAGCTCTGTAAAAAATGATAGATTATACCGGTTCGACCATCCAAAAAACCAAGTTGAAATATCATCCGTTGGGTGAGATATAGCATAGGGCGCACATATCTGGGCAGTTTCCACCAAATTTGTTTTCTCCATGCCGTTCGCTCGTCGGGCGAGCCAAAAAAGTGAGGTTTTACAGTTTGGTTTCGCATTGAACGCATGCGTTCCACTTCTTCGTGCGCCACCAGGACGGCAACCCGAGACAGGACGACCACGATCATC
>CBFGNU010000445.1:0-1995 GCA_965650195.1 uncultured Mucilaginibacter sp.
GTAGCATAAACCTGTTGAAATAAGTTGTCGGAAGTTAGCTGAGCTGTAGTACCATTCACAATAGGCTTAGAACAGCCTATGCCTATTTTAGTACTTCCGGAGAATACAGCGATGCGCTTACAGGTGCCGGCCAGCGTACTTACCGATTTTATTTTGGTACCGGTTAGGTCATTTAACGACAAACCTTGGTACAATTCTCCTTTTTGCAGGTTAACCGTAAAGGTTACGCCTTTAGCTTCGCCGTTTAAAAGTTGTTCTGACGGTGTTATATCTACAGAGGTATTATCTTCGGTAGCTATTATGCCAAAAGTTGAGTAAGCAGGCTGCTCGTTTGACACTTGCTTGTAATTAATGGACATATATTCCTTACCCATAGCACTGACGGGCAGCAGCAATGTGGCACCGGATACCGACGACGCGTAAATATGCGCGTACACGGCAATAGGTTTTGCCGATTTGATATGTATGCCTTTTAAAAACTTGCCCTGGTTGCCTACAAAGGCGCTGGCAGGTATATTAACAAAAGTTACCGCGTTAGCTGTTACAAAAAAACTTTGAATGAATGACCCGTCGGCAATATCGACGCTGCCCGTAGTTGACACATCTGATGTAATGTAAAGGACCATGCTGCTGGGCTGCCCTTGATTTGTAGGTTCCTTGATATGATCCATATACATGGTCCAAAACTCGGTACCCTTATTACTCGTTCCCTGTGCGTTGGTATTTGTACGCCAAAAAAACAGCAATAAAATAAGAGCAGTACAATATAATGTCCTGGTATTTATCAAGTATTAAATTAATTAGGCGGCTTATAAAGTCCGCCTAAATATACATACTTAAAAAACACAATAACAATAATGTTACACTAACTTTTTCAGGGTTTCTATTTCGGCGTGGGCCAACCTAAGCTTTGCTGCCAGATCTTTATTCTCGCGCCTTAGTTTGTAAATTTCAATGGCGTTAGTAATATACATCTTCAGCTCATCGTTTTGCCAGGGCTTTACAACATACTTATAAACGTGACCGCGGTTAATGGCATCCATAACCGCATTTATATCGGCAAAGCCGGTTAGTAATATCCTGATGGTATCGGGGTAGATCTGTATTATCGACTCCAGGAACTCTATCCCCGTCATAACAGGCATGCGGTGGTCGGTTATAATTACACCTATCTCTGTAGTATCTAATATCTTACGACCCTCTTTGGCCGATATCGCCGTAAATACTTCGAAATCGCGCCTAAAGGCTGCTTTAAAACTGTTGAGGTTATTAACCTCGTCATCTACGTATAAAACTCCAACTGCCATATTAAATGCAAAGTACAAAGTAATGATACATTATTAAGCTAAAACCCTAATGTAAAAAAGGCTGTAAAGAGTACTTTTTGTTAACATTCTGCGTATTAAGCCGTTTTTTTAACAATAACAGCAATTTACCCCGCAATCGTTTTAGGTTCTGCTATTTAACTCACCCTTTTTCCCTTTAATAACAGGTCCATGGCATCATTAAATGATCCTGCCTGTATCACCTCGCCTGAGTTCACAAAAAATATTTCGTCAGCGTTTTCAATCGTATTCAGTCTGTGCGCTATAATAACCCGCGTGGTATGCTCCGGAAGATTATTCAGTATCTCGCTCAACAGTTTTTCTGTAATGGTATCAATATTTGCCGTTGCTTCATCCAATATCAGCAGGTCGGGGTCGCGTAATACCGCCCGCATAAAGGCTATCAGCTGCTTTTGCCCCAAACTAATACTGGCCCCGCTTGATAGTACTTTAGTTTCCAGCCCGCTGTCAAACATTGCTAATAAACTACCCAAATTAGCATCCTTAATAGCCTGCTCCAGTTGCTCGTCCGTATAGCCTGCGTACAGTTCGTTACCATACAATATATTTTCGCGAACGGTACCCGTAAATAAGAACGGCTCCTGTAAAATAAAGCCTATTTTTTTGGATCGTTCTGCAGGATCGTAACTCCTTATGTCTTTCCCATTAA
>CBFGNU010000446.1:0-1988 GCA_965650195.1 uncultured Mucilaginibacter sp.
AGGCTTATTCAAAATATTTGAAACCCTTCCGGATACCTGCAGCTCAGGCTGCGCGGCATACAGAGGCTTTATAGCCGGATTGAGAATATTTTGCCAGTTATAACCCACCCAGCCCTGCGTTAGCATCAGCAGATCCAGCGCTTCACCGGCCTTTTCAGCATCACTAAAATACCATGCCGGCTCTTCAATATTCCCTTTTAACTCCGCACCGAACAGGGTTTGAGTAACAATATTCTCCTGTTGCAAGTCTGCTTTAATTTGCGAATCATCTGTAATTGCCATCGATAAGCTGGTCTCAACCGGCTTTCCCTGTGCGTTGGTTACCCGGATGCTTAGCGGAACACTGTCTCTTAAATGAATTTCATCTTTGCCAGATTCGATACGGATGTTAAGATTATCCTTATGATTTAAAAAGGTTATGCGCTCATTTAAAGGTTCATTTTTGTTGTTAAATAATGTAAAATGGGCAATACCAGAAGGAAACACACTTTTGGGCGCTTTCATACGTATCCTTTGTCTGTTTGCTTTAAAATAAGCAGTAAAAAACGGCTGGCCCGCAGAAAACCCCATCAGCTTATATTCCTGTTTATCAAGCATCTCGGCGCTGAAAAGAATTTCTACCCGTAAAGAGTCACTTACCGGATCATTGCCTATTTGTAGGATGGACCCCGAAGGTTTAAGAACAGGCAGGGCTATCGTCTTTGTCAATCCATCGCCCCATTTAACTACTGCATGATACGCTTCGCCCGATACGGGAGTTATGTTAAAAGAGCCCATTCCTTTATGCAACGACTCAAACTCCATCAGACTTTCGTCGCGGCTGTTTTTTACAACTCCGCTAAGGTTAATTCCTTTACCGTAGATATCTAATGCTTTAAACGCGACCCGACAGGGCAGGCCCGCGACCAGGTAACCGCCCTCCGGCATAAACTGAAGATCAATATCCGGAGACGGATTCATTAGTAGTGGAAAACTAAGTTGTTGTTTATCACCAGCCTTCTCTTGCACTTTCATAAACAAAGGTCCCTTAGTAGTATTCAGATCAATATGGGCATCGAGTGTTTTATTCATGGCCTCATACGTGTTTTTTACCAGTGTTTTGCGACTGTCACTAAGCTGCCATTGCAAAACTTTATATCCAAATACATCACTATCGGCTCTTTTAAACTGAAGAGAATAGTTGAGATTTTTTTCCGAAGCATTTGCAGTAACGGTATTGGATTGCTTAACAATCCAATGATTTGCGGCCGGGTTGGCAATATAAATGCGCTTGCTAAAAAACGATTCTTCACCCAAGTTTTGCATCCAATTGGTATAGGCTCTCAATGTATAAAACCCCTCTTTGAAATTTTCTTCCTGAAGAACGATCTGTCCCCATGACAAACCAATGAATACGGGAGCCGAAATGCTTTTCGCCACTAAAACGCTGTCGGTTATCAGATCCATGTAAACGATGCCACTTTTAGCAGAATACGATCCTCTTCCATTAAAAAGGTATGACTTAAACCAAAGAGTATCACCAATAGTGTAGAACGATTTATCGGTATGTACAAATAGTTTTTCCGGGGCGAATCGTGTATTGAAAGTGTCAATAGCCGTACTGAGGTAGGCTAAAGGATCCGGTATAGACGCACTATTAACAGTGGTTTTACCTTGCGCAAAGGTTTCTGCTCTGCCGAACAGAATGAAAATTAACGGTAGAATTTGAAAGAAGTAATAAGGGAGGTGCTTTTTTATGGTTATGAGCATTGTTTTTTTCAAGGTGATAAGGCTAATTATCCTGTTTGTAAGGAAGCTGAAAAAGGTTAATAGATACTAATATGTCAGCAAGATAGGAAATGTATTGATTTTTTACAGGGCTCCTTTATTAGATCATCCATTAGTATCGAGTTCTGGCGCCATTAATCTAAACCGGGGAGGGGCCTAAACTCATTCATCGCGGCAGCGTCATAAAACTAAACATTCCAAGATATTATCCTGCTTCGGCA
>CBFGNU010000447.1:0-1983 GCA_965650195.1 uncultured Mucilaginibacter sp.
TCCTTATTCAACAGTTAAGCAACCAATTGTGTTAAACCGGGCAAATTGTCAAGGCCGCCGATCCTATCATCGGCGCTCGTTTCAGCCTTGACGATTTGTCCTGGTTTGGCCTACCTTTGCGGGTCCGGTGAATTAGGAATTCAATTTCAAGTTGGGCAAAGAAAGGTTGTTGTGAGTGGGCGAGCAACGTCCTTTCGTGAGTAAGAAAAAGCGGTTTACGAATTCAGCATAGATGAATGAGTAAACGGCTTTTCCTGACGGGCTATTATCGGCTTAAACCATTATCATAGCCTTGGTCTTCATCGTTATCTTCAGCTCTAAAGTTATTCCCATAACGATCGGCAATGTTGTTAACCGTCTGTTTAAGAGCATCAGGCAAACGCTCGCATAAGTAAATAAGCTGTTGTTGGTTGATACTCAAAAGCGGATTTAATTCACCATAATTTCCAGAAGCGTCAAAAATCTCTAAATGATCAAACCGATCAGAGAAAAAATCCAGATTTTTTAGCCCTTCATCAAAATTGTAGCGAATGCTACTATCGTCAACAAAATGACCTCCGATGTTTACACGTTGTTTCACGCGGTCAATAGATTGTTCTACGTTATTAAGGGTTAAGTAAATCATGCTGGTTTCATAGCCATTCTGTTTAAAACGGGCTATGGTATCCATCAACTGATTATCCCTGAAATTAGTTTCTATGGTAAAATGCTGCTTTTCTTTAATCGCATCATCTACAAAGTCATGAAATACGGTTTGAACAGCAAAATAGATGCTTTCAATAGGAACGTCGGCGGGCAAATGGGCTTTCATGCGAGCTGCAATAATGTCTGCATCAAAGACAATTGCTCCTTTAGGAGATAATTTTCCGCTAAAGGTGGATTTACCTGCACCGTTTGGCCCTCCGACAATCCGTAATTGCGGAGTTTCTGGTGTCATGCCTACAAAATTTTAATCAGGTTTGCATTGCCATTCTCCAGCTTGACTAATTCTTTCCGGTCACTGTATTCATGAATAGCATAACTAGTGTCCGGGCAAAGCGTTTCATCATAGTAGGTGATGTAAGTGTTTTTAGCCCAGGCGTCCTGCTTAGCCTTTTCACTCGCAGGGCGCAGATGTTCTCTAAGTTCCGCCGCTGACATTCCCAATGATGAAATATAAAGCGAATCCGGGTTGGCTTTGATGGGCATATTTAAATTCAGTGTTCTCATACAAATATAATTACTTCGTTAATAAATATTGTTGGTTTTGTTAGATTGTAAGGTTATTTGCCTTTGTCATTCGTTTTGATTTGAGTGCTATCATATCGTCACTTACTCTTTTATCATTTAGTTTGGCATATAGTTGAGTCTGTTTAAGGTTAGTATGGCCTAACATTTTCGAAACGGTTTCGATAGGTACACCATAATTTAAGGTGACGGTGGTAGCGAAAGTATACCTGGCGATATGGAAAGTTAATACCTTATCAATATTACAGGCATCCGCTATTTCTTTCAGGTATGAATTCATCTTCTGATTGCTTAAGATCGGCAGCAGCAGGCCATGATTCAAACATTTTGGATGACCTTTATATTTATCAATAATTTCGATTGCTTCATTCAACAAGGGAATTCTCGACGAGGTGCCGGTTTTTTGCCGATTGGTATAGATCCACATAGTGCCATCTATCCCAACACTGAGATCCTTGGCTTTTAACTTTTGGACATCTGCATAGGAGAGGCCAGTGTAACAACTAAACAAAAAAATATCGCGGACCGTGCTTAGTCGCTCGTTTTTAAAATCCTTTGCCGTAAGGTTTAATAGGTCGTTTTCCGTCAAAGCGGTACGCTCAACAACTTTATTAGTCAACTTGAAATTTGCAAAGGGGTCAGATTGTAGCCATTTGTTTTTAACGCATAATAAAACGATCTTTTTAAAATGCGCCAAATATTTAATTGTAGAATTATGATTGCACTTTTGGACACTTTTAAACCAAAAGCAAAAAT
>CBFGNU010000448.1:0-1983 GCA_965650195.1 uncultured Mucilaginibacter sp.
CAAATAAGTATCCAGTTCATAGTTCAGGCAACATTTCAACCGGCCACACTGACCGCTCAACTTGGTCTGATTGATGGAAAGATTCTGGTAACGGGCCGCTGCTGTATTCACCGATTTAAAATCAGTCAACCAGGTACTGCAACAAAGCTCACGGCCACAACTGCCGATTCCACCCACTTTACCCGCTTCCTGCCTGGCGCCTATCTGGCGCATCTCCACTTTTACTTTAAACTCCGAAGCATATACTTTGATCAGTTCCCTGAAATCCACCCGGCCATCCGCGATATAAAAGAAAGTAGCTTTTCTTCCATCGGCCTGCATTTCTACCTGGCTGATCTTCATATCCAGCTTCAGTTGTTTGGCAATAGCACGGCTGCGGATCACCGCTTCTGGTTCACGGGCCTTATTCTGAACCATCAGGTCCACATCACGATCACTGGCCGGACGCAAAACTTTCTTTATTTCCGGGTTTTCTTCTTTTACCCCACGTTTTTTCATCTGCAACCTAACGATCTCACCAGTCAATGAAACCTCACCCACATCAAAACCACTTACACCCTCTACAGCGATCATTTCCCCTTTTTCATATTGTTGCAGCGAAGGATTGCGGAAAAAATCTTTCCGGGTTCCTTTATTAAAACTTACTTCTATTATTTTACAGGTACTCTCCACATCCGACATCGGCAGGTTATGCAGCCAATCGTAGGTATTCATACGGTTGCACCCGCCGGTACTACATCCGCCGTTGCTCTTACATCCGCCTGGTTTACCGCCTGTTGCGGTACCACAACTTGTACAACCCATTGTAATTAATAATTTGTAATTAAACGAGGAAGAAGGGAAATTGTTTACCCGGCTGCAGAATGTCTATTAAACTTTTGTTGCGTCGCACTCTTGTACGTTCTGTTCGCTACTCAGCTTAGTAAGTAGCAGCAAACGATTAACGTCATAAAAAGTATATGTAGAAACGAATAACACAACTGAATTTTTAATAACAGGGCGGCCACTTTCCTACGCACCACTTGCCTTTCACCATTACCCTCTTCTTTCTCAATCTGTCAAAAATACAATTTTGTCCTGAATGATATGATATACTTTAATGGTCAGCGCCTGGAACAACATTTTGCCATTGGCATTCCTTTCTATATAATAACTGGCCTTGTCCAACTCTTCTATAATGGCCTGCTGTTGCTCAATGCCTGCTATTTTGTTCAGCCGTAACGCAAAATCCTGCTCCGAACCCGGTCTGGCAGTCCCCGTTTGGTCGCCACCAGGCATAGTAATCCTAAACCGGATAGCTTGCTCCAGCAAATGATTAAAATAGCGCAAAAACTGTTTTTGTTTTTCCCGGCCCAGTTTACTGATCTCATCCACCCATTTTACCTGGGCGATGGGACCAGTTTTCATAATAGCATTCAGCCAATCCCGCAACAGACTTTGCCAATCTTCATCGGAATGTTGCACCAGTTGCAATGCTTCCCGGTAATTACCTTCACTTACACCTGCTACCTGCCGGGCTATTGTCGCTTCAGTTTTATTCCGTTCAATTAAAGCGGTTTCAATATCTGCTGTTTCCAACGCCGGAATTCTAACTACCTGGCAGCGGCTTAAAATAGTAGGCAGTATCAGTGATTCATTTTCAGCAACCAATATAAATAAGGTATTGGGCGGCGGCTCTTCTATCAGTTTTAGCAACTTGTTGCCTTCATTGCCTAAATATTCCGGTAGCCACATCACTAATATCTTGTATTCGCTTTCAAAGCTTTTCAGGTTCAGCTTGCGGATGATATCATTACACTCATGTGCCGTGATATTACCTTGTTTGTTTTCCGCACCAATAAACTGCAGCCAGTCATAGGCGTTACCGTAAGGATGGGTGCCAATGAACTCCCGCCACTCTGAAGCATAATCGGTGCTCAAAGGTTTATCGCCCGGCTTACGGGGAATAACGGGGTAGGAGAAATGAATATCCGGGTGAATGTA
>CBFGNU010000449.1:0-1965 GCA_965650195.1 uncultured Mucilaginibacter sp.
TTGATAAAACAAGTAAAAAATACCATTAAAAAACAATAGCAAAGGCCTCTTATTGAGGCCTTTTTCTTGATATTCAACCTCACCTCCTTTAACAATAAACTTATGTTAGTAGCAATTTTAGGCATCATTGTACTTTTAGCCGGCACCGTTTTAAAGCGCTCTCCGCAGCCCTCAGGCCGCTTCGGTGGCATGTTGACTATTGCAGGCGCAGTAATTATAGTAGCGGGCATTGTATCTTCAGCGTTTAAAGTTATTGATCCGGGGATGGTGGGGGTGCAGGTATTGTTCGGAAAAGTTCAAGATAAGCCATTGGAAAGTGGTTTACATGCCATTAATCCATTAGTTGACATTACCGAGTTTGATACCCGTACGCAAAACTATACCATGAGCGGCACTCACAACGAGGGCGATGTACAGGGCGATGACGCCATCAGAGTGCTGTCGTCTGACGGGTTGGAGGTTACCATAGACCTATCAGTTCTGTACAACGTAATGCCGGATAAGGCACCGTTTATTATGCAAAATATCGGGGTTGATTTTAAGGACAAGATTGTGCGCCCGGTTACACGTACAGCACTACGTGATAACGCGGTAGCTTATCAGGCGGTAGATCTCTATTCAATAAAACGCCAAGAATTTCAAAACAAGATAAACTCTACCATCAGCAAAAATTTTGAAGCAAATGGCTTAAAAGTGCAGCAGATATTGATACGTAATGTTAGTTTACCGCCATCTGTAAAGGCCAGTATAGAATCGAAAATAAACGCCGAGCAAGAAGCGCAGAAGATGCAATTTGTTTTGCAGAAGGAACGCCAGGAGGCTGATCGTAAACGGGTTGAGGCACAGGGTATAGCAGATTATCAGCAAATACTTTCAACCGGATTGTCAGACAAACAGCTGCAATACGAATCGATAAAAGCTCAAAAAGAAATTGCACTATCGCCAAATGCTAAGGTTATTATTATGGGCGGTAAAGGCAATCCTATTATTTTGAGTGATAAGTAAGCTGTTTGAGATGTAACGAGTCAATTATAGATCAGCGCTTCACCGGAAAAATAACGCCGCGACTGTCAATAGGCATCGACTAAAATCCGTTTCACCTTAGCCGTTTTGGCTTGCTCTACCTAAAGCGCTTATTTGCAGATGTTTAACCAAATAAATGTGAAAATAGTATTATAATATGTGAATATAGTGGTGTTTCATTCGTTTCACAATTAAACCGCAACAAACTTACAATCAGATGATTATGCGATTATCGCGTTTCACATGTTTCATATTTTATGAAACGCGCACCGCTTAAACTTTCGAACATTTAAGATTATTCTGACTTACCCACCAGTTTCCAAACGTAGTTAGAACCTTCCTTTACAATGCCAAAGTAATCGAATGTGCCGGTTGCCCTATCGCCGTTAACATCAAGCGCCTCCGATCCGACTATGCCACTATGTGCGTTAGCCTGTTGAACAAACCTGTTTTTTAAATTGGCAAAATCAATTGTGGAACCGTTGGTAGCTTCTACTGTATAGGCTATTGTCCAGGCTGCATCATAAACCGCAAGGGCAAAAGCATCTGGCTCAACTCCAGTTTTAGCTTTAATACGTGCCGCAATAGGTTTCCATTGAGCTTCAGTGGCAACAGGCAGGCCAAATGACGGTGCAAAAAAGCCTGTTTTTATTGCAAAATCAGCTACGGCGGCATCGCTTAAAAATGCCGTGCTTAAAACCACGCCATCGCCCCCAAACCATTTTACGTTGCTTAAAACAGGATCAGCAGCAGCGAGCTTAAATATCTCCACACCTTCATCAAACGATGCTAAATAGATTCCAACTTTATCCGCACCGTACACGCCGATCATTGTATTAACCTGTGTTTTGATAGAAGTTATAAGAGCGGCATAATTTGCGCCGGTTGTGGCATAAGGCGTAATCGCCGCAGTCTGACCACCCTTGGCAGTAAATGCAGCTC
>CBFGNU010000450.1:0-1963 GCA_965650195.1 uncultured Mucilaginibacter sp.
ACTCTACCCGTTAAGTGTTTATTATAACGGGGGAAACAAGATAAGGATTAATATTTATATTGAAAAGCAGGTATGCGGCAATGGAGCGGAAAGCAATATATTTGCACATGCTCATTACTGAATCTTCCTTACGCAAATTTACAGGCAGCGTATTTTTAGCCATGGGCTGCAGTGCAGAACATGCAGAACTGGCTACAAATGTACTACTGCTTGCCGACCTGCGGGGCATCGACTCGCATGGCGTAGCGCGCCTTACAGGCTACGTGCGCTTGTGGGAGAAAAAAAGGATAAACGCTACACCCGATATAAAAATAGTGCACCAAACCGCCACAACCGCTACTGTAGACGGCGATGCCGGCCTAGGCTTGGTGGTAGCTCCCTTTGCTATGCAGTTAGCTATAGAGAAGGCGCAGCAATACGGGTCGGGATGGGTGGCTATACGCAACTCTAACCACTTTGGTATTGCGGGTTACCATGCTTTGATGGCAGTTGAGCAGGATATGATTGGCTATGCCTTAACCAATGCCAGTCCGCTGGTGGTGCCAACTTTTTCTAATGAGCGGATGTTGGGTACCAACCCTATTTGCTACGGTTTCCCGGCAGGCAAGTACCCGCCGGTTATTATCGATATGGCAACTTCGGCAGCTGCTAACGGCAAGTTAGAGATAGCCCAGCGTTTGGGCAAACAAGTGCCAGAAGGCTGGATCCAGGCTAAAGACGGCAGCTACACTACAGATCCTTTCGCGCTAAAGAGTGGGGGCGGTTTGCTGCCTTTGGGTAGCGACCGTGAACATGGCAGTCATAAAGGTTTTGGTTTGGCAGCGGCGGTTGATATTCTATCAGGTGTGCTTTCGGGCGCTAATTATGGGCCCTGGGTGCCGCCGTTTGTGGCTTTTCTGGAGCCACCAACTGATCCGGTTGGTGCTGGTATTGGCCATTTTGTTGGCGCTATGCGGATAGATGGCTTCCGCCCGGCGCAGGACTTTAAGGACCATATGGATAACTGGATAAGCCGCTTTAAATCTGCTTCAACAGTTGACCCTGATCAAAAGGTTATCATCCCCGGCGAGCCGGAGTTTGAAGCGGAAATTGACCGCCGGGCAAATGGGATACCGCTGGTTGATGCGGTTGTGGATGATTTGAATGAGGTAGCCAGGAAACTCAATGTCGCTCCCTTAGCCCCCTCCGCCCCCTAAAAGGGGAACTTGACGTTCAGATCAAACCCGCTGCCTTTTACCGAGGCCTGTTGCAGAAATATATACAACAGTTTGCAACACTTGCAACAGTATTTTTTGTAAGCATCTAACCAACAAACTTTTACAATTACTATATGTTTAAACATGCAACACTTTGCAACAGACTTATAAGTCAGTAAGTTTAGCTGTAAAAAATACGTATGGCATTGTTTATCAATAAGATACAAAGTGGCAAATTTATGCACTTTTTGGCGGGCTCTTGCAACACCCGCTCGGCAGTAAAACAACAAAGCCGGGAGATAGAAATTCAACAACCGCTTTCGTTCTTCACATCGCCATCACGATGAGCCGGGCTGTGTGCGGCGAAGTGGCGATCCCACGCCAATGCACTAAAGGCACGCTGCTACGTTATTTGACACGAGTATTTCCACCTCTTTTTCCGCCGCAGATACTCGCGCCAGAGTGGGGGACGAAACCTACTGTTATCTAATTCCTCTAATTGCTTCCCGTTTTTTGTTTAAGTCTCTATCTTCAACGTACAAACCATACAGGTTGCTGTTTTTGTCTTCTTTTAATTCGCACTGATATTTAACATTATGCTTGCTTGTTTTGAACTCCTCGCTTATGCGTTTCAAATACGCGCTATCCTTCGACTCCATATTCAACGCTATTACCGCATCGGGCAGCTCCAGGTTAAAATTAAAATTCACTCTGGCAGGCACCTTTCCGTCATCATGAAGGCCGGCAAGTTCCACAAGCGCCGCTTA
>CBFGNU010000451.1:0-1955 GCA_965650195.1 uncultured Mucilaginibacter sp.
CTTCCACATAATGCAGGGCCAGGGCACAAAGCACAACATCACATGATTCAGTTGCTATCTCCTCAAAAGGAAGCGAAAGATCATGAACAAAAAACTCGCCCTTATTGCCGTTTCTTTTAATGGCCAGCTCAACCATTTTTGGGCTGATATCGAAGCCTTTCACAACAGCCCCCTTGCCGATCAAGATTTCAGCGTACTTCCCCGGTCCGCAGGCTGCATCCAAAACTGTTTTTCCGTTAACATCCGGCAATAACTGCAAGGTATTGGGCCTGTCGTAATAGGCGTTATGGGGTTTGTGATCAATAAGGTTGCTATAAGCTTCAGCCATTTGTTCATAAGCTGATATTATCTTTTGTTTGATCATGTGGCTATCTGAGCATATCGTTCGATGACATAAATCTAATAATAATTTAAGTTTGGGAAAGTGGATATCGGATTATTAAGCTAAAAGTAAACGACTGCAAGTTGATTGTTTTTAAGTTAAAATTATCACCACATAAATTTTAATTATCCGCACCTTTGCTTTGCGTAAAACGTGCCTTTATACCATATGCTTGAACTAACAGAATACCAACGCGAGAGATTAGAACTGATTGAACATAAGCTAAAGTTTGTTACGGATAGACCCCTTGTGCTTTGTATTGAAGGCCCTGACAATCTAAAGCCTGCAAGCCTGTATATGGACGAACTGATTGCGTTGGCAGGCGGGAGGGCGCTTTCTTTTCCTGACGGACAAGACGTGTATGATGCCATTGCCGAGCAGAACCCCGATATTATAATTGTGATACCTACTGTAGGGTCGGCCGTGAGCGCGATGAGTATGATGCCCGAGTTGTTAAACCAACCCGGTTTTGCTGCTATTAAGGCTGTAAAAACCAACCGCCTATATATAGTTGACAATGATATCTATACCGACGATGCGTTGGATGTTGTTGATAAAGCGGAACTGCTGGCAGAAATAATTTATCCAAAACAGTTTATTTTTGGCTACGAAGGCCAGGGCTGGATAAAATTTGGGGTATAGATAATAAGCGCGAATTACTGCCGTTTTAAATTGCAGAACCACCTCTCAAAAAGCAATAAGAGGCCCCAATTAATTCGGGCCTCTTATTGCTAAACCAATCTAAAATATTACGTTCATACCACCGTAGTAGTTACGCGGCGGCGACTGGTTGAAGTACCTGTTACCAACGGGGTTAATATCATTACCCAATCCGTAAGCTTTGTTTAAAATGTTGTCTGCTCCGGCAAAAAGTTCTAGCCGGGCCTTTCCTGAAAGCTTAACCTGCCAGCCCACTCTTGCCTGCAACAAGTCGTAAGGAGCGGAGTAAACGGTATTAGCATCATTCAAAGGGATATAGCTGGTGCGGTTATACTGCATAAAGACGTACAACGAAGCAGGAAATTTTATCTGTGCGCTTGGCACCAACACGTGCTGCGGTACGCCTGTTAGCCAGTTACCGGTAAAATTGGCTGCGCCGGTATTGTAGTTGCCAAATTTAAAGCGGCTGCGGGTGTACGACAGGTTTAACTGTAAGCCACGAATAAAATCATGGTCGTTTTGTTTGATGGCCCACCAGGTAGCATATGCTTCTACGCCCAGTTGTTTAGTTTCGCCGGCGTTTAAGAATGTGGCTGTTTCGCCGGGGTTGTTACGTATAACAATGGCATTGGTAAGGTGATAATAGTAGATAGACGCATCTATCAGCAAGCTCTCATCCTTGGTACGGAACCGGAAACCCGACTCGTAGTTCCAGCCTTGCTGTGGTTGTAATGCTGTGTTGATCTTATTATCTGTTGAGCGGATCTCGGCAGTAGTTGGAGTGGAGTAGCCTTTACTAACTGATGCCCGCCAAACAAGATCATTTGTAATTGAGTAAGACAAGGCCACACGCGGCATAAACTGCTGGTCAAACGTGCGCTTGGTAAACGCGCTTTGGTTTGATGGGAATATG
>CBFGNU010000452.1:0-1955 GCA_965650195.1 uncultured Mucilaginibacter sp.
GAGTTGGATTAGCCGTTAGGAGTAGTATATCGGTCGTAATTTGGAACACCTTCGGGATAATCTGTCATTATTTTGGCTGACCTTTGCGCGTTGAACCCTACAGCATCAGGCGCGCCGCCGGTTGCTACAACAGGACCTGTAGGGGGTGTGGTAACCCTTGCAGGTCCCCCGAATCCGCCTCTGCCTGGTCCACCCGCCGGTGGGCCGCCAGCTGCAGCCCCTGTAACGAAGCGGTAAATACCTGTTAAAGTGGTTTCATCAATATGCGCGAAAGGCGGCATTTGACCCTTACCTGTAGCTATCAGCGTTTTAAAGGCATCAAGATTGATGCGCGCTGCGATATTGTTTATCGGCGGGCCAACAGCACCCTCACGGTTAGCCCCATGGCACGACTGGCAATTTTGCACATAAGCAGTTTGCGCGGCCGACATGGCTGCTGCAGACATAGGCGTATTACGCGACGGAGTTTTAGTTAATTTATAGATAGAGCCATGATTCATGGACGCTACGTAAACAATTCCTTTTTTAGGATTAGAAGCCGTATTACCCCAGTTGGCACCACCAACCGCACCCGGCATGGCTATAACCTCATATTTATCTGATAATGGCAAAAATAAGCCTGATTTAGCGGCGGCAACCCTGCGTTTCATGGTATCCGCATGGCCCGGGCTCCAATACGGATTCAGGTCCGCCACGGTTACTATTTGTTTGGTGAACGGAGGTAAAGTAGAGTGGGGCTGAGTTGGCCAGGACTGCTCGCCGGCTACTTCGCTTTTTGGCACAGGGCGCTCTTCTATCGGGAAGAGAGGTTCGCCGGTTACGCGATCAAACACGTATAAAAAGCCTTGTTTGGTTGCAATTGCAACGGCATCAACGCTTTTGCCGTTTTTATCTACAGTAATTAGCTGAGGGGCCGCGGTGATATCGTAATCCCAAATATCATGATGCACGGTTTGGTAATGCCACAAACGCTTCCCTGTACGGGCATCTAAAGCCAATATACAATCGCTAAACAGGTTAGCGCCAATCCTGTCGGCACCGTAATAATCGTAGGTAGGCGAGCCAAGTGGTATGTAAACGATGCCACGTTTTGTGTCGGTTGACATTTCTCCCCAGCAATTAACGCCGCCGATGTATTTGTAAGCATCTTTAGGCCAAGTTTCGTAACCAAATTCACCGGGTTCGGGGATGGTATGAAACACCCAGGCAAGCTTGCCTGTAATCACGTTATAAGCCCTGATATGGCCCGGTGCAGAAAATAGCCCTTCGCCCGGTGCCGACCCTAAAATTATAATATCGTCAAATAGCTGCCCCGGTGTACCCGAAGCGCCGCGCCCCACACTTTCCGGATCGCGGTTCAAATCGTTTTTTAAGGAGATATAACCATTATTGCCAAAGCTGAGGATAGATTTGCCGGTAAGCGCGTCAATCTCCTGCAAGGTGTTGTTTAATGAGAAGATAAGGCGGCGGTCTTTGCGGTCCTTGCTTTCCCAGTAGTTTAGTCCTTTACGGGTGATACCGGCTAAGTTAGCGTGTATCCAGATATCTTTGCCATTAACAGCATTTACGGCTATCAGGGAGTTGTTTTTCCCCATCAGGTACATGATGGTATCTATAACGATAGGATTAAAGGTGTATGCGGTGTTATCCATAGTTGGATAGTGCCAGGCTACCTCCAACTGGTTTACATTTTTTTTGTTGATCTGTTCCAGCTCCGTATACCTTGACATATCGGCGCTGCCGCCATAAGTTGTCCAGGTTTTAAAAGGGACAATACCGCTTATAGTTTTCATCATGGCATCCTTGCGCGACATACAACCCACGACGACCACCGTAGCCACAAGCGCAGCCAGACCGATCTTTCTCCACGTTCGGCGGGATGCTTTTTTGTAAAAATTTGAATTCATATGTTGATTTGTATAACGGGTTTCATCGCAAGTACCAGTTACCTGAAC
>CBFGNU010000453.1:0-1939 GCA_965650195.1 uncultured Mucilaginibacter sp.
CCAGCCAAAGGATGCTGTTACGCAGCTGTTATGATCAGTATTAATGGGTAATTTAAAAAACATCGAATCAAAACTGTAATTTTCAGTTTTTGTGAGAAGACAATCACCATTTTCAAGTTTAAAAGGTCCGGTTGTATCACATTGAACATGTCCGCCTTTAAGTCCGCATTTCACCATGCCTAAGGGGGTTTCAACTTTGTAAATGCTTATAAGGTTTAGTGGCATTGGCATAATTAAAGATACGATTCTTCTCGCATTAAGGAGGGTATTTACGCCTTTATTTTAAATACCACGGATTGGCATAGTTCGCTACTAAATTCGGTGTCCCTACTTTATTGTAAAAAGCAAATATATTCTGCTGCATCGCAGGGCTAATTACCGCCTCGCTATCATTTCTTAAGTTGACCAACCATTCGGCATAGGTGGTATCGGCAAGGGTGTATTCATTTAGTACAGATAAATTCCCGGTATCGTAATTAATATTAGGCAGCAATAGTGATCTCCCATCTGCTAATGTAGCCAGGGCGAGATCGTAGTTTACCATAATACTATCCATACTTTTTAAAAACAGTTCTTCGCAGGTTACGCCGGGATATTTAAACCCCATTTTCTTTAACGGACCAATTTTGGGTAATCTATGCACAAGTCGCGCAAGCAGTTTAGCCATTGAACCCGTTCCGGAATTAGATGCGGTGTTTTGCTTGAATGCGTTTTGTGGTATACGGTCGCTGAAAGTTTTTCGGCTGAAGGTTTGGTTTGATAGCCTGATACCCGCCTTATCTGATTGCCGCGCTACACGTGCCAATTCGGGAAACATATCTCGCACACCCCAGCGAAAAGTTAATATATAGGATTCGAAATTTGGAAATACCGTTTGCAGGTCCTGGCCGTATACTGTCCGGAATGCCCGTTCTAAAACCGGCGTAGCTATCTCAAAACCTATAAAATTATGAAAGGCAACGCTGGCATAGTTGCCTTTGGCGATCTGGATCACATCAAAGGCAAACTCTATCCTGCTATGCGAGGTATGGTCATCATCAAAGGTAATTATGTCCCCAAATTTTTTTTTGAGCTGCGGATAGTCAATAGCTACAGAAAGATTAGTGGCAAGCGAGTGGCCATACTTGTCGGCCATGTAATGCGACAGGGCACCCAATGCAAAGGCGTATTCGTTAAGGTTTTGAGCTTCCTCTATCAGCGTTAATATAAAATCGCCGCTGCGCACATAATGTAGCAAATTGGTAAAATACGGACTGCCAAAAGGCATATAGCCCATATCGGCTACCAGGCTGCCGCCGTAAGTATAGGCATAAGCTTTGGTCAACTCATCAGTTGTTGCCTTCGGATATTTTTTTAAAAGAAGCGGTTTGATATTCCCGGTCCACTCGGCATCAATTATAGCTTCGTGCGCAAGGATAGAGAAACCGCGTGCGGTATTGAAGGTAACGATGCAGCACAAAAGCAACAAAAGGCGTTTGCTTAGATTTATCTGTTTTATGATAGCTGCACAGTTGAACATGCTTAATTGTAGTTCACTATGCAAAGGTCTGTTTGTAGTTTAAGCTGAGGCTTGGCTTTAAATTACTATATCATTAAATAAATAAGTCGGTTTTGATAAGAGTTTATTATTTATTAATAGATAGAACAGGTTTAGTTAACTAGTTCCTAACAAATGGATAATGTGGGCTCTATTTTTCGCCCTAAAATCTGCCTGTTTTTTACAGAATATTGATTATCAACTATTTAAAGCAATTCTACAGCTAAATTTCCTGACGAATAAGTTGTTTCACTTTGTTCCGCTTCAAAAATCAACTTATTGATAAACAGGTAATTGAAAAATTGCTTGCTCCGCTTTGTTTCGATTGTTTCACATTCACCAGCGGAGCAAACACTGTGCTTACACGCCCAGCCTTGCCAATATCTCCTGCACAGAAAACGT
>CBFGNU010000454.1:0-1932 GCA_965650195.1 uncultured Mucilaginibacter sp.
TTCCGTGTGATAATATTCTCGGGTGGGTTCTCAGTCAGCCGGTATCGGTTATTTAAAATATGCAAACACCTTTATTTTACTTATCCATTCTATCGGCGTACCAAAAGAAATTAAAAATAACGAGAACAGAGTAGCAGTTACACCAGCGGGTGTTGAGGCATTAGTTGCAGCGGGCCACCAGGTAAGTATTCAAAAAAGTGCAGGAGAAGGATCGGGTTTTACCGATGCTGTGTATGAACAGGCAGGAGCAACGATAGTTGATACCGCCGCCGAAGCCTGGGCAGCCAACATGGTAATGAAGGTAAAAGAGCCCATTGAGAGCGAATTTCAATACTTTCGCCATGACCTGATCCTATTTACCTACCTGCATCTGGCCGCCGAACCCAAACTTACCCAGGCTTTGCTGGACAAAAAAGTTACCGCTATAGCTTACGAAACCATTCAATTACCAAACGGCACCCTGCCTTTGTTAACTCCTATGAGTGAGGTTGCAGGCCGTATGGCTGTGCAGGTGGGTGCAGCCTATTTAGAGAAACCAAATGGTGGCAAAGGTGTGCTGCTAAGTGGCGTGCCGGGAGTGCGCAGAGCCAAGGTTGCCATTATAGGCGGGGGTGTAGCCGGCACCAATGCGGCGAAGATAGCCATAGGTTTGGGTGCCGAAGTAACAATACTTGATACTAATCTGGATCGTTTACGTCAATTGGATGATATATTCGGTTACCAGGTTTCTACATTGGCATCCAATTCAAGCACTATAGCGCAAATTGTTAAATGTTCTGATCTGGTGATTGGTGCAGTGTTAATACCCGGTGCAAAATCGCCTAAGCTAGTTACCGAAGCAATGGTAGCATCTATGGAGCCGGGGTCGGTTATTGTAGATGTGGCAATAGATCAGGGTGGTATATTTGAAACAGCTGACCATGTTACCACACATGATGACCCGGTTTATATAAAGAATAACGTGCTGCATTACTCCGTTGGAAATATGCCAGGCGCGGTTCCGTATACTTCAACCATCGCCTTAACAAATGCTACGTTATTTTATGCACTGCAAATTGCTGGTAAGGGGTACAAAAAGGCTTTTGCTGGTAACGCGGCCTTGTTAAAGGGCCTTAACACTTATGATGGCTCTGTTACTTATAAAGCGGTGGCTGATGTTTATGGTTATCCCTTTATGGAGCCGAGGTTTTAGCGGGAAGATCAAGCGTGTATAAAAAGTATTGCTGACCGAAACGTTTGCCGAGATCTTTAATTATTTTAAATCCGAAACTCTCGTAAACATGCATGGCCGCCGGCATCATTGACGAAGTATGTAACGCAATAGTTTTTTCGCCATTGCTTATAGCCTGGTTAATGCATATTTGAGTAAGCGTCCGGGCTATGTGTTTGCCTTGATGTGACGGATGAACTGCCACTAATCGTATGCTGCTCCAATCTGCTTGATAAACATCAACAGGATTACCACTTGGTAGCAGAAAAGCCATGCCGATAATTTCGTTTGCATGGCGGGCAATAAAGCAGGTCGACTTGCTGAGCAAATCGGCAAACATTGCCTCGTTGCTTAAATTTTGTTGCATTTGGGCCCAATGGTCAGCACCTAAAGTCTCTGCATATTGACCGTAAGCTATAAGCCCCAATTCTTTTAATTGCGGTATGTCAGCTAACGTAGCTTGCCCTATTGCAATAGATTCTACAATGATTTTTGGTTTCACCGCAGCTAAAGTAGTGCTTTTTCGCTATACCTTCACCTCTTTCCATTTTCCTTTTCTAAAATAGTACCACGCGGCAAGCGCTAAAAACGTTTCGGCAATAGGCATGGAAAGGAAAGCGCCAGTTGACCTCAAATCGAAACTGTTAGCTAAAATGTAAGCCAGCGGTATCTGTATCAGCCAAAAGCAAACAAAATTGATCCAGGTAGGCGTCTGGGTATCG
>CBFGNU010000455.1:0-1872 GCA_965650195.1 uncultured Mucilaginibacter sp.
ATTTCTATCCAAGCTTAAAGATATTACCACATTTGTTTTTGATGTGGATGGCGTACTAACCGACGGTTCTGTATGGATAACAGATACCGGCGAGCAGGCCCGCGCTTTTAATATAAAGGATGGTTATGCTTTGCAGCTGGCGGTTAAATGCGGCTATAATGTATGTGCCATATCAGGCAGCCGGTCTAAAATCGCTATCATCCGTTTAAACTCTTTAGGTATTAAGGATGTGTTTGTGGGCGCGAACAGGAAGACAGACAAGATAAAATTATACATGGAGGAAAAGCATGTCATCGGCTCCAATGTATTGTATATGGGCGATGATATCCCGGACCTGGGCGCCATGAAACTGGTTGGCCTGCCAACCTGCCCCGCTGATGCTGTCGAAGAGATAAAGGAAGCCAGTTTATACGTTTCGCCGAATGCCGGTGGCCGTGGCTGTGTGCGCGATGTGATTGAAAAAGTACTGAAGGTACAAGGCAAGTGGATGAGCGAAGAATCATATAGCTGGTAGGGTTTGGTTGATGGTTCATGGATCATAGTTCATAGCCATTTTTAGTTGATAGTTCATGGATCATAGTTCATAGCAATTATCGTTAAACTGCCATAAAACCATGAACTATCATCCATGAACCATGAACCGTCTACTATGAACCATGAACTATCAACTATGAACAAAAAGATCATCCTCGCATCCAAATCTCCACGCAGGCAGGAACTGCTGAAGCTAATGGACCTTGATTTCCGTATTGTGCTGAAGGAGGTGGATGAATCATACCCCGATGGCCTTTCACCCGAAGAAATAGCCGTTTATATAGCCAAAAAGAAAGCCGAAGCCTTTGACGAAATGGTTAGCGACGAGGTGGTACTTACCGCTGATACCATAGTAAGCATTGGCGATAAGATATTAGGTAAACCCGAAAACGAAGAGCACGCTGTTGAGATGCTGAACCTGCTATCAGGCAGTACGCACCAGGTAATTACGGGCGTTTGTTTGTTTTACAGGCAGGAATATCACACCTTTTATGATGTATCTGATGTTACCTTCCGCCACATGACGGATGAGGAGATACGCCATTATGTAAGTAAATACAAACCCATGGATAAAGCCGGCTCATACGGTATACAGGAGTGGGTAGGGGTAACGGGCATTGTTAAGATCAATGGCTCGTACACCAATGTAGTAGGGCTGCCTACCGAGAAGCTTTACCAGGCTTTGATCAAACTATAAGTATTCCTTTTTATTTTAAAACCGGGTGTTGCAGAAATATATACAACACTTTGCAACACTTGCAACAGTGTTTTTTGTAAGTATTTGATTTTTACTTGTTTATAGATATTAAATGTTTGCACATGCAACACTTTGCAACAGACGTATTCGTCAGGAAATTTAGCTGTAGAACTGGGTTAAAATATTAATTTACAGGCGCTTGTAAATTGAGGGTTTTTGCTAAAATCTTGCAACACTTTTTTTGGGATTTTGTAAGTCTGAATAAATAACTATACCTTTAGTAATACAACCTTAAAACCGGTAACCTGACCCGTTAATGAGAAGAAAGTTAAAGCTGTTTCTGGGCATATCTTGCCTGTTGTTTGCAGGCAGGGCATGGTCGCAAAGCAGAGGCATCAACCCTGATACCTTGCAGGTTAAACTGGCTCTTTATGCAAAGATTAATGCTGCCGGGTTGCTGTTTGTACATACCGATAAAACCATTTACACCAATAACGAACCGATATGGTTTGCAGGTTATTTAATTAACAGTGGTTTGGGAAGCACTGATGACCATACCATAATTTCTGTATCGCTAATGCGGGAAGATGACCGCAAGGTTGTTTACGAGCAGCAAAACGTAATGCAACAGGGGTTAGGCA
>CBFGNU010000456.1:0-1869 GCA_965650195.1 uncultured Mucilaginibacter sp.
AACCCGGGCTCGCATCATTTTAAAGGAATAGTAAACCCTGAGCTTGTTCAGCAAATTGACACTTTCAAGCCTGACGCTCTACTTATATTCGGATGGGCTTATCAAAGTCACCTTAAAGTTATGCGCCATTTTAAAGGCAGGGTTCCGGTTTGGTTTCGTGGCGACTCTACGCTGCTTGATGAAAAGTCGGGTCTTAAAAGTTGGCTGCGATCGTTGCTTTTAAAATGGGTCTATACCCACGTAGATCATGCTTTTTATGTGGGTGCCAATAATAAAGCTTACTTTAGAAAATACGGATTAAAAGAGCAGCAGCTTAGTTTTGCACCACATGCAATAGATAACAATCAGTTCGCTGCAGACAGAACTACTGATGTAGCGGCCCTTAAACAAAGTCTTGGTATAAAGCAGGAAGACCTTGTTATATTGTTTGCTGGAAAATTTGAAGAAAAAAAAGATCCATTACTGTTACTTACTGCCTTTTTGCGGTTGAATAAGCCCGATGCGCATTTGCTGTTTACAGGTAGTGGTGTTTTACAGCAACAATTAAAAACAGCTGCATCAGGTAACGCAAATGTCCATTTTATTGATTTTCAAAATCAACAATATATGCCCGTGGTTTACCAGGCCTGCGATTTATTTTGCCTGCCATCAAGAGGACCCGCCGAAACATGGGGCCTGGCTGTTAATGAGGCTATGGCATGCGGCAAAGCCATATTAGTATCTAATAAAGTAGGATGTGCCATTGACCTGGTTAAACCCGATAAAAATGGAGATATATTTGAAAGTAAAAACGCCGATGATTTGGTGCGAGCATTAACCAAACTTACTGCAAGCAAGGATAAATTGTCAGAATATGGCCGCCGATCAAAAACTATTATTGCCTCGTGGAATTTTGAACAAATTGCTTCAGCAATTAAAACCCGCATAAATGAAAAGAACTGACCGTATAAAATTAAACTTCATCAGGAACTGGAACCTGCCGGGAAAAGAAAGATTAGCGCGTTGGTTTGGGCCATCACCGCAGCTTAAATCCGCTTTAAAAGATGGCATTATATGGTTAAATAATGAAGATATTGCTGTGTATACCACAGCAGACAATTATATTGAATGGACCATTCTTAGTACGGGCACCTATGAGGATGAGATTGGGAAATTGATAAAAATATCGCTGAAAGAAGGCGATAATGCGTTGGACATTGGTGGCAATATAGGCTTGCAAAGCTTACGTATGTCTGCATGTATAGGATCAGAAGGAAAGATTTATGCATTTGAGCCTTTACATCATATTCAGGAGAAATTCAAAAAGAATATGGCTTTAAATAAGGCATCAAATGTAACGTTGTTTGAGGTGGCACTATCAGACGAAAGCGGCGAAATGAGTTTTGAGCTGGATAAAAACACCTGGAACCAAGGTACGTTTAGTTTGAAGAATGAGGTAACCGGTACTGATACACAAAAAGTTATCATAAAAATAGCCGACGAGTTACCCGAAATACAACAACTTGAAAAACTTGCATTAATTAAAATAGATGTTGAAGGGTTTGAATATAATGTTTTACGGGGCTTAAAGGCAACACTTCAAAAGCACCGCCCCCGTATTATTTTTGAATACGATAGCAATTACTGGCAAAGCACCGGGCAGAGTATTGCCGGTTGCTTTGATTATTTGACCGGATTGGGCTACGCTATTTACCAAATAAGTGATGTGGGTGCCGAGTTGAGGAATAACGCGGCGGAGTTAACCGGGGGGAATTTATTTTGTTTACCAGGACTTAACAGTAACTAATTTACACCAGTGAGGGGCAACAAACCATTAGAACTTTATGCATTGCTTTATGTGCCATGGCTGCTTTCAATTATGCTGGATTT
>CBFGNU010000457.1:0-1867 GCA_965650195.1 uncultured Mucilaginibacter sp.
TTGAAAGGCACCATAACAAGACAGCGGCCCTATTTGGAATACCCTGACCTTATAACAGGCAAATCTTCATCAACTGGTTCCTCATTTCCCTCAGGACATACTTCTACGGCTTTTGCCACAGCCACATCGCTTAGCCTCGCCTTTCCTAAATGGTATGTTATAGCACCTTCTTTTGCCTATGCGTCAGCAGTAGGTTATTCTCGTATGTACCTTGGCGTACATTATCCAAGTGATGTGGTTGGGGGCGCTTTAATTGGAGCAGGTTCCGCTTTTCTTACCTGGAAACTTCAAAAATTATTGGATAAGAAATATCACAATAAATAAATATCCCAATTGTCTACAAATTGTCGGCAGCATCTCTACAGAATCTGCCTGTACATTGGTTAAAAACAATTGAAATATGAAAAAGTTATTTTTTACAGCCGCTATCAGCGTGTTAACCGTTAGCGCTATTATTGCTCAAGACATTAAAAGCAGCAAAGTACCTGCTGCCGTTTCCAAGGCGTTAATCAAAAAATATCCCGCCGCTATTAAAGTGTCTTGGGAAAGGGAAGATGGTAATTATGAAGCTAACTGGGGAGGCAAAAGCGGCGAAGATATGTCTGTTACCTTTACACCAGCAGGTGTTTTTGTAGAACAGGTTGAACTCATAATGCCATCTGCACTTCCGTTAAACGCAACCAAATATCTGCAAACCCACTATAAAGGTATTAAGGTAGATGAAGCAGGAAAAGTAACCGGTGCCAATGGAAATGTAAGCTATGAAGCTGAAATTAAACATAAAGAAGTATTGTTTGATGCGCAGGGCAACTTTGTGAAAGTTGATTAAATAACTTTAAATTAGCGATATGTGGTGGCTATACGCTTTATTCTCAGCATTGTTCGCATCCCTTACAGCAATATTTGCAAAAATAGGCATTAAGGGAGTAGATACAGATTTGGCAACTGCTATCCGAACCGTAATAATTCTTGTGCTGGCCTGGATTATAGTGTTTGCCCGGGGTGGTGTTTCAAATATAGGCCAACTAAGTCGGGCTAACTGGCTGTTTCTTGCGTTATCAGGCGTTACTACCGGATTGTCCTGGATATTCTACTTTAAGGCCTTGCAAATGGGTCAAGTTTCGCAAGTAGCGCCTGTCGATAAATTGAGTGTTGCGCTTACTATTGTGTTGGCAGTAATTTTTCTGGGAGAGCCGCTTACTTTAAAAAATAGCATTGGGGCTTTATTAATTATTGCCGGCACTATAGTACTGATTAAATAAATGTGATTTAAGTACTGGCATAAATTAGAAGCGGGATAAGGATTCGGTTGACCTTTCAAAAAACTGCTAATAATGACTTAATAAATCTAAAAGTTCAATTCCACGAGGGTTTAAAATTAAATTACCTTGCTGATTTTCAGTAAGGTAATTTTTTAGTAGCCTCAAGGGAATCGAACCTCGTTTAAGCAACTTTAGATCATTCAAAACCTTCAATTGCTGCACCATGTGGTTCGAATTCTCTCCAGTCTGGGGAACTGCAATAGAAATAGCCGGTTATTACGTCGTTCCCCGGACTGGGCTAGAACCACTAACTAATTGGCTATTCCCTTCAAATTTTCTATGAGTTGGTTCGAAAAAGTCCAATAGGGATCACCTTATAATAACGAGTACAAAACAGATTCGTCACAACTTAAATGTCTGTAGGGAAAATCCAATTAAACCGAATGACCTCTCGTACATTATTTATGATTAATGACCTCTACCTCGTTGCCTTCTCCTTCCATGTGAAGCTTCATCATCCACATCGTCAATGATATTAACATTAATCAAATCAGAATATCCGGGTGATAGTGTAATTGAAGGTTCTTGCTGAAGGCCCGGCGTTG
>CBFGNU010000458.1:0-1848 GCA_965650195.1 uncultured Mucilaginibacter sp.
TCGGGCAATATTCCCGACTGTAAAATTATCCGCTGGCCCTTCTCACCCAACATAAAGTAAGCAAACCCTGTGCCTAAACCCATTTTGCCGGTACTGTTAATTATATACAGATCGCGGGTAAGCGGATATTGTTTTAGAGCGAGAGTAGCTTGCGAAGGTTTAAAGTACCCTGTCTTTTTACTGTCATCCTTTACCGAAACAATTTTTACCTTCTTCACCGCATCTGCATAATCCTCATCCGGATCATTAAGCCAGCTAAACCCGGTTATCCCTATTGAGTTTTGATGCTCACTTACGTACTTTATTACTTCTTTATTATCCTTAAGGGCATAAATATTTCTTCCCTTTAAGTCAATACTACCCGAAAAAGCCTTCAAATACCTTACCAGGCTTGAGTTGGGGTTATCAAACACAATATTTACATCTGTTCTGGCATTGCCGTTTAGCATTTTCTTCAATTCGCTTACTGTAATTAACGTATCAGCCGAGGCGTTATTTACTATAAGCGTGATCGCATCAACCGCGAATCTATCGGTTTGCGGTGCCAGGTTCCTACCCTCCAGTATTTTCTTTTCGTCATCGCTTAATTCTCTCGATAAAATAGCAAGTCGCACACTGTCATTCAGCAACATGCCTACAATCTTATTTTCGGCGCCGTAAGCAATGTTCAAATCTGCCTGTTCATTCAAGCTTTTAAAAACAAATGCCATTTCATCAACAATGGGCTTACAAGACTCGTCAATCCCTATTAATGTTTTACCGCTTACCGTAGTTTCCCTTTGCTTTTGTTCAGCTTTCTTTTGTCCGCATGCAGTAATTACAAGCAAAACAGCCAATAAGTACTCCCATCTAAACTTCATCAGGATCCTTCTTTAACAAACGTGAAAATCGTAATACAGCGTATATCATAATAAGAACGCCAAATCCTGTTCTTTGAAATCCCGCAAGCTGCGGTAGCATTGCCTTCCAAAAAATTATCATCAGGCCAAGGCCCAAAACACAAAGCGCTGTTATAGCTCCTAAAATAAGCAAAAACCGCCTTTTGAGCGATTTTTGCCTACTATCAAATTTTATTGGCATTACACTACTCTTCAGAGCCCAGCGTAAAGTTGATCGGAACGGTGTACTGCACACGCACCGGCCGGCCATTTTGAACGCCAGGTTTCCACTTTGGTGATTTCTTTAATATACGAATAGCTTCCTCTTTCAAAGTTTCGCTTGGTCCACGTTGAGCGTTAATATCTGTCAAACTTCCGTCCTTTTCAACTACGAACTGAATGAAAACTTTACCCTGCACATTATTCTCTCTGTCAACACCAGGGTATTTGATATTTTTCTCCAGATACTTAGTAAAGGCTGCAGCTCCACCCGGAAACTCCGGTGACGACTCAACCGAAACGAAAATCTTGTTTTCGTCTTCAGTAACCTGTTTAATATCTGAATTACCTACCGGCTCATCAATACGGATCTCGGCATTAGGATCACCTTTCTGATCTTTAGGACCAGGATCGGCTACCTTAAGTTCCTCCTGTGTAGGTGGATCTTCTTTTACCTCAACGTCAGGCTTCACAACCAAAGGAGGGAACTTTACCTGATCTACTTTTGGTTTTGGTGGCTCCGGTGGTGGCGGAGGTGGTACTTTTTTCTGCTCTTCAGGCGGCGGCGGGGCTAAAATAACATCAGTCATTTTAACCTTCTCATCAGCCTTCGGAATGAATCCATCAATCATGTTGATGATCGTTTTCATGGATATAACAAGTACGAAAAATACTATGCCAAACGCTAACGCGCGGTTAGTATTGCGCGGATTAGCTTTTCTAAGCTCATATGCTCCGTATGCCTTGTTAC
>CBFGNU010000459.1:0-1788 GCA_965650195.1 uncultured Mucilaginibacter sp.
ATCTCATCGACAGTTGGGAAACTCAATTCAAACTTTTTTAGCATTTTGAATCTATCCGCCTGATTATATAGCAAAACCGCATAGGCCTTATGCTCATCGCGCCCGGCCCGCCCCGCTTCCTGATAGTAAGCCTCTAAACTTTGCGGCACATCCTTATGTACAACGAACCTAACATCCGGCTTATCTATACCCATACCAAAAGCATTGGTAGCCACTATAACGCGTGTTTGGTTTTTCTTCCAGCTTTCTTGTTTTTTGGCACGCTCATCGGGGGTTAGGCCGGCGTGGTACATATCCGCTTTAATGCGGTTATCAGTCAAAAACCTAACAAGTTCCGCACATTCCCTGCGGGTTTGGACGTATACAATCCCGCTACCTTTAACATTGCTTACAACTTCCAGCAGTTTGCGCAGTTTATCTTCTTCGTGCCTTACTACATAGGCTACATTCCGTCGCTCAAAGCTTTGGGTGAACACAGCTGCATTTTTAAATAACAACTTTTTCTGAACATCTTCCCTAACCTCCAACGTAGCGGTAGCGGTTAATGCTAAAACAGGCACCTGAGGATGCAATTCCCGCAAGTCTGCGATATGCAGGTATGGTGGCCGGAAATCGTACCCCCATTGGGAAATACAATGCGCCTCGTCAACCGCAAAAAGGTTAACGTTCATATATTTTATGCGCTCACGTACCAATTCAGATAACAAACGTTCAGGCGAAAGGTACAGGAACTTAACTCCCCCATATATGCAATTATCCAATGCAATATCCACCTCGCGCTTCCCCATTCCCGATACAATAGCAATTGCTTCAATACCTTTGGCTTTAAGGTTCTCCACCTGGTCTTTCATCAGTGCTATCAGTGGCGACACCACAATACATATCCCCTCCTTGGCCATAGCCGGCACCTGGAAGCAAACAGATTTGCCGCCCCCTGTTGGTAATAGCGCCAATGTATCATAACCCAACAGTACCGATTGAATAATATCTTCCTGCATTGGGCGGAAGCTGTCGTGGTTCCAATAGGTTTTAAGGATTTGTTGAATGGTCATGTTATTTGTGGCGCTTTCAAAACTATTAAAATGTATCAATAGTTTTAACTTAGCAGCCATAAAGATAAAATGATGAAGATACTACCTTTATATATCGTTCTGTTCGCTACTTCTATTTCCTGCCTTGCCCAAACCAAATGGAACGTAGAGAACCCACCGGGCACCTCAAAAAAAGTTACTATTACTACCGATGAGGGTACGTGGATGAATGTGGACGTTAGTCCTGATGGTAAAACTATTGCCTTTGACCTGCTGGGCGATATTTATACCATGCCTGTTGCCGGCGGGAAAGCTACGTTGGTTTCGGGCGGTAAATCATGGGAAGTGCAACCGAGGTTTAGTCCGGATGGAAAGTCGATTTCTTTTACCAGCGACAGGGAGGGTGGCGATAACATTTGGATAATGAACGCCGATGGCAGCAATAAACATTCCGTTACCAAGGAAACCTTCCGCTTATTGAACAATGCCTCTTGGACGCCTGACGGGCAATATCTGGTGGCGCGTAAACATTTTACCGGTACACGCTCATTAGGGGCCGGTGAGATGTGGCTATATCATAAAACAGGCGGTGAAGGCGTGCAGTTAACCAAACGCAAAAATGACCAGCAAGATGCCGGAGAGCCTATTGTTTCGCCGGATGGCAATTACGTTTACTGGAGCGAGGATGTAACGCCCGGACCTACATTTCAATATAATAAAGACCCATACCAGGGTATTTACGCTATACAACGGCTTA
>CBFGNU010000460.1:0-1779 GCA_965650195.1 uncultured Mucilaginibacter sp.
TTCATTCCTTGATGCCGAACCAAATAGGTAAGCCCTATTTACCGGTTTGCCCGAAAAATAGTCTCTTACTATTTCTATATCGTTACTGGATAGCTGCATTTCAATTACTTTATACAAATATAGTGCTAAGGTGGTTAATTACAAGCCCTTCGCTTCCTCCCAAATCTTTTCATCCACCAAAACCCCTTCGTCTAAACTTTTAACGCGGGTTTTTAGGGTGTTCTCTCCGGGGTATAGCACCGGTTCATCAGGTTTTGCAGGGGCGCTGGTTTTGGTGAAAGCTATTATATCATTAACGATAGTTGCTATCTGTTCGTCATTTCCGGGTTTTATGGCAATGAATAATTGCGATACGCCAGCTTCTGTTTTTTCCTCGGTCATATATTTTACCGAGCGCCCTTCGCTTAATGCACTCACCAACAGATCAAGCATAATGGACAAACCCGAGCCTTTCCAAAAACCTGCCGGCAACAAACGTTGTGATGCTGCAATAGCGTGCGGGTCTTTGGTCAGGTTGCCATTGTTATCGTATCCGCCAAAAACATCAAGTTCTTGATTATAACTTTTATACTGCAACACCTTTCCAAACGAATATTGAGACACAGCTATATCCAGCACCACGTGACCCTCTTGGCGCGGCACGGCTATAACCAGCGGGTTATTACCTAGCGTTGCTGTAGTACCACCCCAGGGAACAGTAGTTGCAGTGGCGTTAGTTGCACATAGGCCTATAAAGCCTGCTTCGGCAGCCTGCCACCCGTATGATCCTCCGCGCATCCAGTGGTTGGTGTTTTTTAAAGCCACGCAACCAATTCCATTTCGTTCTGCCAAGGTTATGGCGCGGTCCATACAAAACCGGGCGTTTATGATACCCGGGCCCATGTTACCATCCCATTGCTCAAGAGCGCCAAGGGATTTAACCAGGGTGGGCGCACCGTCCTGGTTTATTTCGCCCGCCTTTATGGATTTAACAAATTTTGGGAAGCGATTTAAACCATGCGTGTAAACGCCATCCCGGCTGTTCTCGGCGAAAGTAAGTGCGCATAGTTCGGCCTTTTCTTCGGGGAAGCCAAGTTTTAGTAAGATCCGTTTAAATTCGGCTTTTAGTTGGTTAAATGGTACGCGCATAAGCAAATATAACAGCATACCTACAGGCTGTTAAAATAATAGTAAATAAAAACAGTTATTATTACCGCCGGTTAACGTGCTATTAAATATGGATTTATATTTTTGCTACATCTGATGAAGAGAATCCCGTTTATATTTATTTTAAGCTTGCTGGTATTGAGTGTTTTTTGCAATTCCTGCAAAAAACAAAATCAAACTTCAATAGAAAGCTTGTTTTCTAAAGGTAACTGGGAGCTTGCTACTGTAATAGTAACCGTTTCTGTAGGCACCACCCGCGAGTTGGAAGATACCCTTAATACTACCTGCGACAAGAAACAGATATTTGCTTTTACTACAGACCATACCTGTACCTATACCAATTTCCATTGTAAAGATCAGCCGGTAGCTTCGGGCACCTGGTCGCTGTCGCAGGATCAGCTTTATTTAAAATCAGATATAGTTTGCCAGGATACATTTAAGGTAGGGACAGGTAAATCAAAACCTTTTGAGAACGCGCAGATAGAAACCCTGGGCCAATACGCCATGGTATTAGTTACGGGCGACATACAAAACTACTCTGCCACCCAGCGCAGAATAGTAAGGCGTTATGGTTTTGTAAGGCAAAAAGTGGCCACTCAATAAAAACAAAAGGTTAAAAATTTATATTTGGCA
>CBFGNU010000461.1:0-1769 GCA_965650195.1 uncultured Mucilaginibacter sp.
GGAAACTTTGGTGGCGGCGGTGGCGGTGCCCGTGGTGGCGGCGGCGGATTTGGCGGAGGCGGAGGCGGCGGTGGCCGTGGAGCAGGTGGTTTTGGCGGCGCGCGTCCCGGTGGTAACGCACGTGGCAACGTTAACTTTGCTGAGTTAGCTGCACCAACAGATTTTTGGGGTAAATACACTTTGGCTAAACAATAAGCCGGGTCTGATATAATTGTTAAAATTTACGACATACGAAAAAGAGCAGTTTTTAACTGCTCTTTTTTTGCTCAATATTTCCATTGCTCTCTAAAGATCAGGAAAGGTTCCTGTCCCTAAACCAAACCTCATCAGGTTTTATGTCGACACTGTTCATCATACTAATCAACTCTATTGGGTCGCCTGATGAGAGCACCAATGCGCGGTTGGCAGGCTTCAAAAAGCGCTGCTCTACCATCACGTCCATTTGCTGTAGCAACAGATCATAAAAACCATTAACATTCAATATACCTACAGGGTTGCTATGCAAGCCCAGCTGCAGCCACGTTAATACCTCGAAAAACTCTTCCAACGTTCCAAAGCCACCGGGCAACATAATGATGCCTTCACATAGGTCATTCATTACCTGTTTACGCTGATGCATGTTCTCAACAACGCGTAACTCGGTTAAGCCTGTGTGCCCAACTTCCTTATCCATTAAAAACTGTGGAATAACGCCAATAGCTTTGCCTCCGCGTTGCAAAACAGCATCGGCCAGTATGCCCATAACACCTACCCTGCCGCCACCATAAACCAAAGTAATTCCCTGACTTACCATAGTTTCGGCCAATAGTTCAACGGTATCTTTTAAGAAAGGGTCGCCGTTAAAATTGGCTCCGCAGAAAATGCAAATGCTTCGCATGTCATTAATATTTATGTTATAATTATACAAATTGTTAATTTATTACTTGCAATTAATAATGCTTTATAAGCTATATTTACTCTTATAAACCTTAATTACATGAAAAAGATATTTATTTCACTTACAATTCTACTCGTAGCTTCTTTGTCGGTTTTTTCTCAAAGCATAATAAACCCTCAGATTGACCAAAACGAGGACCCAAACACCAAAATAACGAGCATTGAAACCAATTCTTTATTTACCATAGTTCATTTTGAAACAGCTATGCAGGGAGATAGCGCCTGGACCCAGTTAAATAAAGAAATTTATATTCAGACTAATGTTGACAGAAGGCATTATAACTTTGTTAAAGCAGAAGGCATTCCTATTTCTCCTGCTAAACACTACTTAAAAACAAGCAAGGGCAAGCTTCCGTTTACTGTTTTCTTTGAAAAAATACCGGCTGCTGCAAAGTCTATTGATGTTATTGAACGGGCCGGTATGTCCTATGGCGGTGAAAGTTTTTTTAATTTTTACGGTGTTAGCCTTACACAAAAAGAAGATCCGTCTTTTTTAAAAACAACACGGGTTGTTAATGGTAACAACGTTTCAAATACCGTTAGTTTTGCTGATGATATGACACCGATGCTTATGAATATTGCAAAAACGGTTATGAATGTTCAACTCGACTATTATAAACAGCCCGGGAAGTTAGAAGAGGTTGCTAAACTGAATAAGCAATATTATGACGCGCTTACAAAAGTCGGATTTACAGCTGATCAAGCCATAAAGATCATTACTTCTGAAGGTTTGCTGCCTAAAGCAAATTTAGGGTCAAAATAAATTTTGGTAAGCAGTTAGTTGATCAGTGATAATTTCACTCACTGATCAACTAATCTATAATTACTATCTC
>CBFGNU010000462.1:0-1769 GCA_965650195.1 uncultured Mucilaginibacter sp.
TTACTACTTATTATTTATACCCTTGTTTTGGTTGAAGCCAAAGCTTTGGCAATTACTTGCTGCCATGCTTGTTTTAAGTATTTTTTTTATAAATGGCCCTACACCCCTGCTTTGGTTTACAGGTTACCTAAACGGCTTTTACTTTTGGATATTAGGATTAGCTATAGCCTGGGGACTTGTTTATGGCGGTGGGACGACCAAGCCTATTAATCTGCTTAGCTTGCTTTTTCTTCACATGTGCCAAAATCATTTGGGTTTGGGAATGATCGTGTTGAATACACTCGGCATTTCAACCAATACCAATTTTAATTGGCTTTTTGACTTACCCTTTTGTTTAATGGTAATGGCGACATTAACCCATATGGACAACCGGTTACTACGGGTTAACAAAGCAATAGTTTATCTCACCCCGCTTGTAATTTTCCTATATCTTGCAATTCAATATCGTTTATTTGAAAACGAAAGATGGATAATGTGCGGTGTTTTCTGGCTGCTTTCAATCGTATTTTTATATGAAGAAAAGCTTTCAACGTTTTTACTTGAAAAACTTACCGGCATTGGCAAAATATCATACGCACTTTATTTGCTGCATATCCCGGTAGCGTTAATAATAAAAAAAGTAATTGTTATTGATGACGCTACAACCGCGGCCGCTATAAAGTTTCCACTGTGGATAGCGCTAACCTTTGGCGCAGCCGCTTTTTTTGACAATGTTTATCAGCCAAAAATTAAAAAGCTGTTCTATAAAGCTATTGGATGAAAATTTTTCTTTCTTTTCTTCAATCTCAAAAAAAACACCCTATACCCGCCTACGATTTCTGGCAATATTATATAAAAAACGGTATTGAGGAAGCGGGATATGAATGGGAAGAGCATTCTGATATTGACTGGGCCAAAGGGCTGGTGCCGCAAAGCAAGGTTGATCTGGCCAACTGGAAAGAAGAGGCATGGAGTAAAACAGTGAAGCGGCTTAAGGAGCAACCTGTTGATCTATTCTTGAGTTACTTATATCCCGAACAAATTGACAAAAGCGCCATACAGGAAATAAAAAAAATGGGCGTGCCTTGTGTTAATTTTTATTGCGACAATGTAAGGCAATTCAGCATTTTGCCAGATCAATTTGGGGTATTTGACCTTAATTGGGTTCCGGAATATAAGGCGGTTAAAATGTATCAAGAGGCCGGTTATTCGCATATTAATGTCCCAATGCCCATGTGGATATTGCCTGAAATGCGAATTCCTCGCAGTGAACATAATCAGCAGGTAACGTTTATAGGCTCAAAAGACGTGCAGCGGAGTCGTCTTTTTGAGCAGGTTTTAAAAAAATCTCCGGATATTGATCTAAGCATTTATGGTGCCGGCTGGAGCAATGATGCATCCCGACAACCACCATTGTCGTCCGAAAATTCTACTATCACAAAATTCATCAATCAATTTAAATTCATTAGCCACCAAGGGTTAATGGCTTACATGCATAAAATAGCGCAGCGCAATACTGATACGGCCCCGAGCGAAGCTTTAAAAGCAAAGGCAAAAGGCCCTATAGATTTTGATACTTATAACAAATTGACGACCGAAAGCATGATAACGGTAGGCGTTAACCGCTATCCATCCTTCCGCTTTCCGTTAAACAGGCCTAATACCTACTCGCGCCTGCGCGATATTGAAGCACCGATGTTGGGTGCCTGTTACCTTACTGAATATACCCAGGGATTGGAAGAGTTATATGATATTGGAAAAGAGATCGCGGTTTATAAAGACGCCGATGA
>CBFGNU010000463.1:0-1731 GCA_965650195.1 uncultured Mucilaginibacter sp.
AGATAACCAGAACTGTTATAGTATATTACTCAGACACCCCCGATGAAAAAAATCAGTATCGTTTTGTTTTAAACGTAAACGGCAAGCAGGTTAACGAGGTTTTTGCCCGTAATGACCAGTTTAATGATGGCAAAACGGTTCGCGTTGCATTATATCAGGAAGATATTGATATAAAACCCGGCGACAAAATAGATATTGAAATGCAATGTATTGACGAGCGCGTTTATACCTATTGGTTTACTTTTAGTAAACAGGGCGGAACCGGGATGGGCAATGGCTCTGTAGCGCCTACTAACCCACCTAATAATTTTGACAGACCAGTGCTTGGATATTTTAGCGCCCATACCGTAAGCCGCCGAACATTTGTGGTGAAATGATATTATTGGGAAGGCACAAAAAAAGCCGCTCAAATTGAGCGGCCTAAAAAACTATTCTTAACTACTCTCTTTCCCGATAGCTATCGGGATAAAAATTATTATGCTTCTTCTACCAGTTTGTCACCGGTAACTTCGGTTTTAATGCGGGCTTCCAGCTCGTCCATCAATTCCGGGTTATCCAATATCAATTGTTTAACGGCGTCGCGGCCCTGGCCTAAACGGGTTTCGCCATAGCTAAACCATGAACCTGCTTTTTTAATGATGTTGTGCTCAACACCCAGGTCAATTATCTCGCCTGCTTTTGAAATGCCTTCACCAAACATAATGTCAAACTCAGCAATACGGAACGGAGGTGCAACCTTGTTTTTAACGATCTTTACCTTAACCCTGTTGCCGGATACCTCATCAGTATCTTTTATTTGCGATATACGGCGAACATCTAAACGCACCGAAGCGTAAAACTTAAGCGCGTTACCGCCGGTAGTAGTTTCGGGGTTACCAAACATTACGCCTATTTTATCGCGCAGCTGGTTAATAAATATACAGCAGCATCCTGTTTTGCTGATGGTACCGGTTAGTTTACGCAATGCTTGCGACATTAAACGCGCATGCAAACCCATTTTTGAGTCGCCCATTTCGCCCTCAATCTCTGCCTTTGGCACCAACGCGGCAACCGAGTCAATAACCAATATATCAATAGCGCCAGAGCGGATCAGGTTGTCGGCAATTTCAAGTGCCTGCTCACCGTTATCCGGTTGAGAGATCAGCAGATTCTCAACATCAACGCCTAACTTTTTAGCGTAAAAACGATCGAAAGCGTGCTCAGCATCAATAAATGCAGCTATACCGCCATTCTTTTGCGATTCGGCAATGGCATGTATAGCCAATGTAGTTTTACCTGATGATTCAGGGCCGTATATTTCTATCACACGTCCTTTTGGCAGGCCGCCAACGCCTAAAGCGATGTCTAATCCTAATGATCCGGTTGAAATAACCTCTGTTGGTTCAATAACAGAATCACCTAACTTCATTATGGTGCCTTTTCCGTATGATTTTTCCAGCTTATCCAGCGTAAGCTGTAGTGCTTTTAACTTATCTGCGTTGCTCATCTTAAATTATATCTTCAGCAAAAATAATAATTAATTTAATAAATGCTAATTTTTTTAGTAAATATTTACGTTTATTTCGTGGTTCTCTCAAAGCTAATTATTGTTGCAGACAAATAACTAAAATAAATTTCCACAAAAACTTGCGCAACCGAATGGCTGCATGTATATTTGCAATCAAACGGTTGCAAATTATGAGACGAGACATTTTCCAGGCAATAGCCGACCCTACAAGGCGGGCAATTATT
>CBFGNU010000464.1:0-1718 GCA_965650195.1 uncultured Mucilaginibacter sp.
GGGTTCAAATACCAAAAAACCTGCCCGCTACCGGCACCATTTAATAAATACTTTTTGGTATCGACACAATATACCGCAGAAAGCGCTGTCGGCGCAGCACCGGCGAGTACCGGTGTGATCACAGAAGCGCTATTATTAGCTATAATGGCGTCATTTGGTAAGTTTGTATTGGCAGTAATGGTATAAATTCCGCCCGGCGCGGCATTAAAGCTGCTGCTAATGGTAAAGTTATCTTCGGCTAACGCTTGCAGGGTGCCTATATACGTTTCGTTAAATGTAGTTGTAATGTTATCCGCGCTTTTAACAGTTACCGTAACCGGGATATTGCTTGCAGGTTGGCCACCAAAATTTTTGATCTTTACTGTGATAAGCGTAGTACCGCTACAGGTTCCGGACGTTTGGGGATTTACGATCGCGCTTATACCCACATCCACAGATGTTTGCAAAAACTGAACGCGGTAATCCTGCGTCTCTCCTTTTGCGTAACTACCACAGGCTTGTATAGACGACGCATCATTAGTTTCGGATAAAACTACACGCATTATACTATAATTACCGGGTATAACTGTTCCGGGCACAGTAATGGTGCCGTTAAAAGTAGCCGTTCCGTTAATAATATTGGTGGTAGCCGCTAACTCATCCGTTTCAAAAATGCCATTGCCGTTCCAGTCAATAAAAACTTTAGCCGCCTTATTAAAATTGCCACCGCAAGTGCCTAATGTTAAATTTAAAGGATAAGCTTTGCCGCGTTCTAACTGAATGGTTAAGCCGGTATTATCTGTGTATAATGTACATCCGGCAGATGCTGTATAATTTATGTTGGATAAAGTAAGCTGATTAACACGCGAATCGGCTGACGAAGTGGGTGCAGACCCACAATAAGCAGAGCCGCCAACACCTGTAATAATGATGGAATAGGGTTGCGAACCTGTTTGCAGCGTTCCCTTGTGTGATACGGTTATGGTATATGTTTTACCGGGTTGAGCGCCGGGTATGTAGACCTGTTCAATATTGTCCAGAATGTTATCTCCCTGAGTTGCTGCCAAAGCAGGCTGTAAGGGATTAAGTACCCATGGGCGGAATAGTGTTGTACCATCCGTCGCCCGGATATCCAGATCATTTACCAATTTAGGTGTACGGCTGTTAATCGTCCCCTCGGTTGTTGGCGTACCCTGCACATCAGTCCATGAGATAGTTGCCATCAACACGCCGTTTCCTGATGCAGTTACCGTAAACGTTTGTTGTTGGCCCTGCGCAAGTGTTTGCTCAATAATGCTGCTTTTAACACCATTATCGGTAATTGCCTGCGCGGCCTTCGGCATATTTAACAAGCCCCACCCATAAATGTAGTCGGGACCGACGTTTCCGGCATCAAAAGCAGTATGGCATGCAAGACCCTTTAAAGTAGCCGCACGCATAAAGTTACCCGCATTTTTTTGCGCGTAGTACTCCTGTAAAAGAAATAATGACCCTGTAACGTTTGGCGCTGCAAACGAAGTGCCCGACAGCGGGCTATAAGATGCTACGCCACTACTGCTTGTAGATTGTATGTTAACACCATCACCCACAAGGTCGGGTTTTATACGCCCGTCATCAGTTGGGCCCCAGCTGCTAAAACCGGCTATACTTATACCGCTACTTGTTGTAGGTCCAAAAGGCAATGGGTTAATGGCACCAACTGTTAGTATATTTTTAGCATTTCCGGTAACACTGATAAT
>CBFGNU010000465.1:0-1708 GCA_965650195.1 uncultured Mucilaginibacter sp.
ATCAGGGAACGCTTTGTAGATCCAATCGGTAAAAATCTCCGCAATGCTGCCATTCAATCGTACAATTGTAAAGCCGGCTGACATCGCGCCCCTGTCGGCTGCAGCTTTTATAATATCAGGCACTTCGTTGCTATTTAATCCGGGAATAATTGGCGCGGCCATTACGCGCACAGGTACGCCCTTTTCTGCTAACTTTTGGATAACGCCCAACCTACCACTCGCCGTTACTGTACGCGGCTCCAGTTTTTGGCGTAACTGCTCGTTTAACGATGTTATCGAGAGGTTTACGTGGATAAGGTTAAGTTTGGCCAATGGTTCTATGATATCTAAATCTCGTAAAATCACATTGTTTTTTGTGATGATGCTCACCGGGTTTTTGTATTGCAAAAATATCTCAAGCAATCTGCGTGTTATTTTAAGCTTGCGCTCAATAGGCTGATAACAGTCTGTATTACCCGACATCATAATGGTTACAGGCTGATAGTTTTTCTTGTTAAAGTACTGTTCCAGCAATTCGGGGGCGTTACGTTTAACTACTATTTTCCTCTCGAAATCAAGCCCGGCGCTAAAACCATAATATTCGTGACTGTTACGGGCATAACAGTATATGCAGCCGTGCTCACAACCCTGGTAGGGGTTAATAGAGTACATGTGACTAAGGTCCGGACTGTTTGATTCGCTTACTATCTTTTTGGGCGTCTCTTCAAAAAGTTGTGTGGCGCTGTTTTCCAGCAAAGGTTCGTCTAATCCTTCAATATGATCGAGTACATATTTGCGTTTCAGAAACTTGTTATCAGTATTTACCTGCGCGCCTCTCCCTTTAAAAAATTCCTGATTCTCCTGATGTGCCATTAAGCAAAATTGCTAATTATTTTAGCAATTTCACAATTCTATCAGTTTATTTTTTATAGCATAAAGCACCAGCCCAACGCGACTTTTTATTTGAAGTTTTTCAAAAAGCTGATCGCGATAGCCGTCCACAGTGCGAACGCTGATGCACATCTGGTCGGCAATTTCCTTGTAGGTAAGTTCTGTGCCCGATAGCTTGAGGAACTCCATTTCACGGTTGTTTAACTTAACAGTATCAACAGGTTTGTTAAAGTTACTGATGAGGTGGCGTGTTACAAATTGCGGAAAATAAACTTCGTTTTGCGATACGTTGTTTAGCGCCTGTTCAAACTCATAAGGCTCTGCATCTTTTAACAAGTAGCCTTTTACGCCCAGTTTTACCATTGCCAACACCTTGTCGGCATCCTCAAACATGGAGAGAACAATGATATTTATTTCGGGATAATTGCTTCTCAGCCATTGAGCCGTTACTATGCCATCCATTTGGGGCATATTAATATCCAACAAAATAATATGTGGTTTAAATTTGGGCGAGATTTTCCGCATCAGGTGCTGCCCGTTAGCAGCTTCAAACATGATCTGATACCCTTTCAGTCCATTAATCAAAGCCGCAATGCCGCTTCTGAACAGGTTGTGATCATCCACTAATGCTATTTGGAAGGTTTCCATCAGCGTACAAAATTGTGTTTAGTTAGGGTTCAGACTGATGTTTATGCTACAACCTTTTGCCGGGGCTGCGTAAATAGTTGTTACAGCACCCATCATGGCCGCTCGGCTTTCCATGTTTTTTAAACCCAAACCGGCATCGCCTGCCAACGCTTGGGGAGAAAAACCCATACCATCGTCCTCGAGGGTTAAG
>CBFGNU010000466.1:0-1677 GCA_965650195.1 uncultured Mucilaginibacter sp.
AATTTTGAACGCCCCTGCACCGCCGGCCAGATCAAGTGAACGTACTTTAAATTTCGACAAGTCAAAATCAAGGTCGGTTGCACCGGTAGCCACATTAATGTTCCACTCAGGGTTTACATTCAATTTAAAAGTGGCAATATTGGCTTGCTTATGATCATCATTCCAATCAAAGCGTCCGCGTTTGTTGTCGCGCATTTTAAAATTAAGCACGTATAACGAATCCTTCTTGTCGGTAGTTAACTGGTAATTGCCAAAAAACTCTTTAGTATTGGCGTTAAATAACTGGTTGGTGGTATCATTCAATTTATAGGTTGTAGCTCCGCCGCTTATGTTAAGCTCTGCTGTTTTTATGCTATCAGTATAACTCTCATTAAATACTGATGCGCCTTCTAATTTAGTTATCCTTCTACCTTCGCTGTAATCGTCGTCGTCATCATCGTCATCATTAAAATGGTAAGAATAACGGCCGCCGAACGGATGATGCTTTGAGAAATTGCCGAACAACAGCAAACCAAACCCTATAACAATAACACCTAGCTTTAATAATGTGGCCCAGGTTGATTTGTTATTGGCAAAAATCAGATTGATACCTATTACAACAATTACTATTGGCCATAGGTAAAACAGGTTCCAGAAGTGAAAGTTTAGGTAACCGTAGTTACGCAGCAGAAACATAACGCCAATCAGTATCAATATAACACCGGGAATTAATTTATTACTTTTCATGATCTTGTTTATTTAATATCAGTGTTATAAAATTATTGCTCAGTTGAGGTTTTATCGGCTGCAGTATCACCGGTTGGGATAGCCTCATCCTTTTTCTCGGTCGCTTCCCATGGCTCATCAACAGGTTTAGGCGTTTTATCCTTCCCTGTGAAGATGATCATTGCACCTGTTACAATAAGTATCACAGGCCATAGCTGGTGAAAACTCAAAAATGGTATAATATCCAGTTGTTCCAATAAAAAGAACGACCCGAAAAGCACCAATGATACCCCTGCTATAAGCCCGGCGCTTGAGTTTTTTGGCGGCTTCACTGCAAAGGGGGGCACACCCGCGTTAAAAGGTGGTGTACCCGCTCCCGCTCTAAATGGATTAAAAGGTTCGTTTGATGGTGGCACAGTATAATCTACATGCGGGTTGTTTAAGTGATATGGCTTTTTAGGCAATACTATCCACAATACTACATAAGGTAAAAATCCTACGCCTTTTAATACCAGGGCCAGTACAAATATTACCCGTACAACGGTAACATCCACACTTAAATATTCGGCTAATCCGGCGCATACACCGGCAATTTTTTTGTTTAGCTCGTCTCTGTATAATCGCTTTTCCATGATCTTAGTTTTTTTTTAGTTTCTTAGTTTAGTTTACACCTGTCCGTACACAGGTTTTATTATAATTTGATCAACATTGGCTCCGGCGCTCATTTTATAAATGTTTATTATGGCCGAAGCTACGTCTTCGGGCAGCACCATTTTGTCTTTATCAACGGCTATGCCCTTCCATGAGTCTGTTAACGTTGAACCGGGTATTACTGCAGTAACTTTAACACCGTATTGCTTCATTTCCAGCCTCATTACATCATTAAGACATAGCAGCGCAGCCTTTGTTACACTGTAAATCCCGGCTTCGGGGATAGGATCAAGCGCTGCGACGGAGCAAATATTGAAGATG
>CBFGNU010000467.1:0-1672 GCA_965650195.1 uncultured Mucilaginibacter sp.
AGCCCGATCATGCGAGATGACCATAACTGCCTTGGCCGAATTGATCAGGAAATCTTCCAGCCACTGTATACTCTCAATATCCATGTGATTGGTCGGCTCATCCAGTAGTATCAGGTCAGGCTTTTTCAACAGGATCTTGGCCAGCTCTATGCGCATGCGCCAACCGCCAGAAAACTCGGAAGTTTGGCGGGTAAAGTCTTTGCGTTCAAAGCCAAGGCCTTTAAGTACCTTCTCAACCTCGGCATCATAGTTGGTTTCTTCTACGGTGTAAACCTTTTCGCTTAGTTCTGATACCCTTTCTATCAACTTCATGTAGTCGTCACTGTCATAATCGGTGCGAATGGTGAGTTGCTCATTTAATTCCTCCAGTTCCTTTTCCATGGCATTGGCCTCGGCAAAAGCCTTCATGGTTTCATCAAAAACCGTCAGTTTATCTTCAGTAAGCAAATGCTGTGGTAAATAAGCTATCACCGCCTCTTTAGGACCGGTAACACTGCCGGTGGTAGGTTTGGTTTCGCCGGCAATTATCTTAAGGATGGTAGATTTACCCGCGCCATTCTTTCCCATTAACGCTATCTTATCGTTCTCGTTGATGGGGAAGGTTACATCACTAAACAAGGTGGTTCCGCCAAACGAAACGGAAATGTTATTTACATTGATCACAGTATGCTAATATTGAATTGAGCGGCAAAGATAAGAGATATTAGCGCCAGCCCAAATTAGGGTGTTCCGTTTCACGCGAGAATATGAAACATGCGAAACGAAATGAAACGCTTTTTTTTATAACTATTTGATGGTTAATAACTTAATTTTTTGGGTGAAACAAAATGAAACTACTTATAAGTCAGTAAGGTTAGCTGTGAATTTTGGGTACATTACTGGTAATTAGGTGATTGTGAAAAATGGGATTTTTGTTTCAGGGTGAAACGCTTTTTTTGGGTTTATCGGTTGGATCTGTTGGTCTCCTGGCGCGTCAGAGTGGCTACTATTGGCTTTTAAAACGTCGTACCATAAGGGCGCTTAGAATAGCTATCCCGCATAGGATCAGCATTAGATCAAACCCGCTCTTATAGCTTCCGGTCATTTTTCTGAGTGTGCCCAGCACTATCATGCCTGTGGCCCCGGCCAGTTCGTCAACCATTATTACAATCCCTAAAACAGAGCCGTAGCTTTTGCCGCGATAAATACTGGCAACCCATACCTGTATAAGGGTGAAAGCCCCGCCAAAACCAAAGCCGGCAATCAGGGCAAAAGTGGTTAGCACTAAAGGGTTGCGACTTAAAGTCTGCATTATAAAAAAGTCGCCCGCCATAATAGCAATGGCGGCAACTATTGTATACTCTTTAATGATCCTGTCGCTCAGGTGGCCAAAAAATAACTTACCCACTATTGCCATCAACGAAAAATAGCCCAACATTTTGGCCGAAAATGCAGGAGTTTGCCCCAGATCCTTTATAACAAACCCGTGATTTTGATGGTAGCCCTTTATACAAAACCACAATATGGCGGTAACTAAAAGCACCATATAAAACTTAGGCGAGCGTAAAGCATCACTAAGGGAACGATCGGTTTCAGCGGGTTTTGTATTGGGCCTTTCCGGAAAGTATGCTCCATCCGGAACGCTGCCTATTACAGATGGGTCAGACTTGATCATTAATAGCCCAGGTAGTAG
>CBFGNU010000468.1:0-1662 GCA_965650195.1 uncultured Mucilaginibacter sp.
TATCGCAAAATTGTGCGGCCGCCGTTGTGCGCGTAAATTAAACCTATCAATTCATTTTTTATTAAATAGTGTTGTATGTCTGAGAGAAAATTAAGTTCCACCAATTTCCAGAATCAAACTTTTCTGGAAGAGAAATGCGCCCTTAACGAGTTGCTTTATTTGCTAAGCAAGCGCTGGATGACCGAGGTTCTGTTCAGTATTGAGGAGGGACACAACCGTTTTACCAGTTTAAAGGAAGACCTGGAGTTTATTAGCGACCATATTTTGGCCGACAGGTTAAAGGTATTGGAGCAGCATGAGCTTATCCATAAGCATCATCTATCGGGTCCGCCGCCAAAAACCGAGTATACGCTAACCGAAAAGGGTACTGAATTAAGCGAATTGCTGGACTCTATATGCCAGTTTGCCGAACATAAAATGCGTTTTTAGCATTTTAGTCCGGCAAACTGGTACTTAAAATATCTTCTTTATTTTTATTAATGCTTGGTGACGGTATCTTTTGATGCAGCCTTCACAGACTCTGCATCAAGTGGTTTACCATGCCAGTACGAAGCCAGTATAGACCCGGTAATGTTCATTAACGGGCTGAATATGGCTGGTGCTAAACCAACAGTAGCCATTTTACCCATGCCCTGAGCAATACCTGTTGCCAAGCCGCCGTTTTGCATACCTACCTCAATAGCCATGGTACGGCAGTCGCGCTCGTTCATTCTGAACAACTTGCCCGACCAATAACCAAATGTATAACCCAGTAAATTGTGTACCAGTACCAGTAATAACAGTATCGGGCCAATAGTTAACAGGTTGTTTCTACCGGCGGCAACTATAATGGTGATGATCAATACTATCCCACCCATAGAAATAAGCGGCATTATAACGTCTAAAACTTTGGCTTTACCCTTAAATATTCTGTTAACAATTAAACCTGCGCCGATTGGCAATATCACCATCTTCACTATTTCCCACATCATTTTGGTAACTTCTATCTTAACAAACGCGCCAGCCAGCCAGCCCATTAATAATGGGGTTACAAACGGCGATAACAGTGTAGATACCGCAGTAATGGTGATTGATAACGCAAGGTTAGCTTTAGCCAGGTAAGATATTACGTTTGATGCCATACCATTGGGTGAGCAGCCGATCAGTACAATACCTGCAGCGATCTCAGGCGGTAAACCGCTTGATTTTGCCAATATATAGCCAACTCCCGGCATTATTATAAAGTGGCTCACAACGCCAATAAATACGCCACGCGGGTTTTTTACTACGCCCACAAAATCCTGCACCCCCATTGATGTACCCATGCCAAACATGATGACCTGGATAAGAGGAATAAGCAAAACAGACAGTTTAAAACTTCCCCATGATTGAAAAAATGCGGGGTAATATAAAGCCGCTACTGTTGAGGCAAATATTAACAGGGTGTAGGAGAACCTTCCGAGTGTGGCGTTAATTTTTACACCTACTGCCATTAACAGGAAAAATGCAATGAATGCCGGCCCGGCGTTTGCGCCGTTTCCGCTAAAGGCCATAACAGCACCGGCTATAAGGGCGATTGCTGCTGCGCCCAAAGCCGCTTTGTACAAAGAGTTATTTTTCAATTTAAATTAATTTGGTTTAACATCGCTGCAATCGTTTACGGCTAAAGGGTTTTGGTAACGT
>CBFGNU010000469.1:0-1602 GCA_965650195.1 uncultured Mucilaginibacter sp.
TTTTACAGTTTCCGCGGTCATACCGACCACGACTAAGCTGTTTTTTGCTCCCCTAATTACCGCAAACGATACCGTAACATTCTAAGTACAATGCTTTGCGTTAATGGTGCCAAATGATATATTTGGTAAAGCCAATTAACGCGTTTCAACAGCGGGAACATAATTTTTATTAAACATCGGATGAACCTCAATTTCTTTAAAGATCCGTTAGCGCGTGTATGGACAGCCGTTGGGGCATGCATAGTTGTGTTTATTGGTGTTTGTATTGGTTGCATGTCGCAAAAGGATACGATGCAGCCTAATAGCTACGTTACTAACCCTTACACCACCTGGCGGCAATATGGTGGCGGTGCCGATCAGTCTAAATACGTTGAGCTTACGCAGATCAATAAAGATAATATCAAAAACCTTGAACTGGCCTGGACCTATCCTACGCAGGATAATGTAGGCACCTATCGTTTCAATCCGTTGATTGTTGATAATGTGATGTATCTGCTGGCTAAAAACAATTCTATTGTTGCCGTTGATGCTACCACGGGTAAAGAGATATGGGTACATTCAGGACTAAACACCGGCTCAAAAAAAGGCTTAAACTATTGGGAGAGCAAAGACAGAAAAGACCGCCGGATCATTTTTACCATGAATAATACCCTGCAAGAAGTTGACGCTACTACAGGCAAATCCATATTAACTTTTGGTACTAACGGCGCTGTAAACCTGCGCGAGGGGCTTGGTCGCCCGGCAGAGCAGGTAGCGCGTGCCACGTCAAGTTCGCCGGGTGCCATATTTGATGATCTGATCATTTTGGGTATGTCGCCGGGCGAAGCTACGTTTTCAACGCCGGGGCACCTGCGTGCTTACAACATCATTACCGGCAAAATGGAGTGGATCTTTCATACCGTACCACACCCAGGCGAATATGGTTACGAGACCTGGCCCAAGGATGCTTACAAATATGTAGGCGGCGCAAATACCTGGGGAGAGATATCTATTGATGCCAAACGCGGTATTGCTTACTTCCCTATCGGCTCACCAACCTATGATTACTATGGCGCCGACCGCAAGGGTCAAAACTTATACGGTAACTGTCTTTTGGCTTTGGACGCCCGTACAGGCAAAAGGCTATGGCATTATCAACTGGTGCACCATGATATATGGGATTTTGACGTTGTTCCGGCACCGCAACTTATCACTGTAAACCATAACGGTAAAAAAATAGACGCGGTTGCGCAGGCAACCAAACACGGCTTTATGTTTGCCTTTAACCGTGTTACGGGCGAACCATTATGGCCAATTGAAGAACGCCCTGTACCAAAAAGTAATGTACCCGGCGAAGAAGCATGGCCTACGCAGCCCTTCCCTACCGTATTGCAGCCTTTTAGCCGCCAGGAAGTGAAGTTTGCAGACCTTAACCCCTATTTTACGGCAGAGCAAAAAGAGACTTGGAAAAAGCGTATGGCAGCGGCAAAAAGCGGCTTGTTTGAACCATTATCTGACCAATACGAAACCATCACTATGCCTGGGGCGAATGGTGGTGCAATTACCGGCAATACAGCATCAAACCCATTGAAGGGCTTGGTGTTTGTTTCTACACAGGATAAG
>CBFGNU010000470.1:0-1563 GCA_965650195.1 uncultured Mucilaginibacter sp.
CTACAGGTACATTGTTTTCTGTATGACAAGCTACCACACAAGCGCCGCAACCATTGCAGGCATTCATATCATCCGTCATTCCGGATTTTATAGCGGGCTGTTCATGCACACGGTAGAGTGTACCTTCCTTGCGGTAATCATTTTTTTTCTGGAAATCATTGGCATTCTTACCATATTTTTCCTCGAGGTCATTGCGGAAATCAAGTATTTCGTTTGGACTTTTTTTGAAAGTAGCTAAGGTTGTTTCCCTTACTACTTCCACACGGCCTTCGTAAGAATTATGTATCTGTGTCTGAGCAATCTTTTGTTTTCTTTTCTGATCAGTTACAGTTACATCCGCTGCGAAGTAATCAACAGTAGTTCCATTGAAAGATGCAAACGGGTAAACGTTCTGACCAACACCTGCAGCTGTTTTTCCCAAACCTTCATTTCTTCCATAACCAACCGCTACAGCGATCGTATTCGCATTCATACCCGGTATTACCAGGATAGGAAGCTCGACTTCTTTTTTGCCAACGGTTAATTTTATAACCGGCTTGGAAGGGTAATATTCGTAATCATTATCCAATTTGATCCCCAACTCATTGGCTTTTGCCATAGAGATCAACGCATAGTTGTCCCATGTAGCCTTGCTGATAGGATCTGGTAATTCCTGCAACCAGGGATTAGCGGAACCGGCACCTGTACCAATCGAAACTTTTTGATACAATACCACTTCATCTTTTCCGCCTTTCTTAGCAGAACCGATAGCAGAAGCAGCTGTTGCAACCGATCCACCACCGTAAGCTCCTGTGCCGACAGCAGTTGGTGCTGTTTCTAATACACCATCCTGCAGGGCCTTTTCAAGAGCTTCTGAAGAACCCAGTTTAGCAGTCCAGTAATTTTTAAAATAAGTATCGTAATCGGTATTGTTACCACTCCATTTTAATAAAGATGTCTGGAACGGACGTGTTTTAAATAAAGGATAGATAGTGGGCTGAAGGAAACTTACATACCCTGACTTAGGTTCAGCATCACCCCAGCTTTCTAAATAATGGTGAGTAGGAACAATGTAGTTACACAATTCAGTGGTCTCATCCATTTTTTCGCCAAATGAAACGGAGAGTTTCACTTTTTTCAATGCAGCTTTGAATTTATCTGCATCATAATATGTATAAGCAGGGTTAGCGCCGGCTATCAACAAAGCACCAACCTGTCCGCCTTCCATTTGTGCTACCAGGTCAACCAGGTCTTTATCAATTCCCTGGCGGTAATTAGAAGTTACGCTCCAGTCGATTGTTTTACCATACGCACCAATAGCATTATTAATTGCATTTATAATGGTCTGGATATTTACATCATTGCTTCCGGATACTACCAAAGCAGCACCATTATTCGCTTTCAGGTCAGCCGCCACTTTGGCGATGCCAGCCTTCAATTTAGCATCAGCAATAGAAGGAGCTGCTACCGATCCATCCAATGCAGCTAATATGGCTAAAGCCACAGCGCCTGTTTCGGAAGGGCGGTGTGTAAAACGTTCGTCAGCAGAAGCACCTGTTGTACTGAGATAACCTTCAAACTGGT
>CBFGNU010000471.1:0-1559 GCA_965650195.1 uncultured Mucilaginibacter sp.
ATCATTCAGCGTTTAGCCAGCCTTAACTTGCTACACAGGTTCGATTACGCTTCTACTGTATCGGGCGGTGGTTATATCGGCGCATGGCTTAACTCATGGATAAAAAGGACAGGCTCTGTTAACAAGGTAAGCGACCGCCTCTGTCCGGACAAGTCTGCCGATCCGCTGGCAGATGAAGTACGGCCCATACGCTGGCTGCGCATGTTCAGCAACTACCTTTCTCCCAACGCATCCATCATGTCGTCAGACGCATGGGCATCCGGCATGACATGGTTCCGCAATACGTTCATCAACCAGGTTGTACTATTGCTTTGTCTTCTTACGGTTTTGCTGTTTATTGACAATATTTATTACTCTTGGCTGGCGCTTGTAACAAATCAAACAAAAGCACCGTCGCAATTATCAGTAGTTATCGTAACAGGGCTGCTTTTTATTCCGGGAATAGCTTGTGCCGCAATTGCCATGAGCTCGTTTTACCGCACGCCAAAAACGAGTAAACAAACATTTATAAATGAAGTGCGCGAAAAACTAAGGGATTCTTTCCTGTTTTCATTATCAGGTAAAACCCTCACGCCGCATTTCCTTGTCATATGGTCTTGCATTTGCGCGCTTATCGTCAGTTCTTTTATTGTTAAATATCAGCCTGGAGTAAAGAGTTATAATGCATCGCTATTTAACTGGATCACTTTTTCCACCTTCGTTGCTTTTCTTGTTGTGGCAATATGGGGGAATTATCATAAGCGTGAAGAACTTAAATTGGCGGGGCTTGCCAATGTTAAAGCCGGAAAAAACAGCATTGTAAGCACAATCAATAACTGGCAAATACTGTTAGCTATTGTACTTTCTTCGGCCGTGGCATCAATAGCATTTACGGCCATGTTAAAGAGTGCTGCCTACGTTCCAGATATTATTTGCATCAGCTGCGCCAAATTGAATACATCATATGAAATATTAGACAAGGTGTCGCCCGCTTCAGTCATCTTTGTAATTGGGGTTCCCCTCATCATGGAGATGTTTGCCATTGCCGTGGTAATACGGATGGCCCTGATGGGAAATCTCTTCCCCGACCATAGAAGAGAATGGTGGGGCCGCGTAGGCGGATATACTCATCGTTTTATTTTAATGTGGATATTGGTAGGCTTTATTACGCTTATTATGCCAAAATTATGGCACTCTTACGTTCTTCCGGTTGCCTGGGGTGGTTGGTTGGGCGTTATTACGTTTGGCGTAAAAAAAGCATTTGAGGCCCGCGAGGAAACAGCAGAAAAAAATTCAGCTATTTCCTCTATGTTAATAAAAGCGGTACCTTTTATTTTTATGATAGGCGTACTACTTATTGGTGCGTGGCTGCTTCAATACCTTCATCCGTTCAGCGCGGTTATTAACGAGTGGTTAGCAGGTACCGGCATATTGCCCGAGAGCTATTTTTCCAGAAGCCGAGTCGTCAACATAGGGGATGTGGTTTTAACACTAATATTTTTAGCGCTTACTTTATTATTAAGTTGGCGGGTTGGTGTAAATGAATTCTCCTTACATCACTTTTATAGAAATAGGCTGAT
>CBFGNU010000472.1:0-1540 GCA_965650195.1 uncultured Mucilaginibacter sp.
GCTTATTGGAAGCATCCATGGTTTCGCGAAAAAAAGGAATAAATGCTTTCAGTCCTGCCAGGTGCAAAAAAATGTCCCACAGCTTTAACGGCGCTTAATTGCTGCCACGGGTTACCGGCAGGTAATCGCCCAGTGTTTTTTGAAGATCCAGCTTGCCATCATCGTATAGTTTCATTACCGATAAAGTAGTAGCCATGATCTTGGTTACCGAAGCCAGGTCGTAGATGGTTTCAGGATAAACCGGTTCGGTGCTGTCATAGGTTAAATAACCAAACGCTTTTTCATAAGCGATCTTGCCATCTTTGGCCACCACTACTACAGCGCCGGGTATAGCCTTTTGTTTGATGGCATCGTTCACAATGGAATCGATGGCGGCGCTCATTTTAACGGAATTGAAGCCAAGCTTACTGGCAGGCACGGAGGGCAATAACCGGCGTACAATAATACCAGCGCCATATTTAAATTCGGGACATACGGTTACCGGTAATTTACCTTTTGCCAGAAAACGGCCATGCAAAAGATCATTCACTGTAGTTTGGGTAATGTCATCATCTTCATACGCCGCAATAAGCACCGGCGCATTACACATGTTTTTGATGACATAAGGATTACCAAATACAACGGTGATGGATTGTTGCTGTTTCTGAATGCCCTGGATCAATTGCAGGGCGGCATTACTCATCCCAAAGTTATTGGCGGGATAGCGGGCGAATTTGTGCACCCCGATAATCACCACATTAAAACTGTCTCTTAGCTTTTGCAACAAAGGCGCAACAGTGGTACTGTCTTTTTTATAATCAAAGTAAAATACATCCGCATCAAATCCTTTGCGAACCTGTGCGGCAAAAGCATTGTCCTGCGTTAAACCCATACCTACATAAGCAATGCGTGGGCCCTTGGTAAGCGGTAAGATGGCCTGATTGTCGTTGCGTAACAGGGTAATCGCATTTTCAGCAATGGTGCGTCGCGTAGCAGCCACCTTACTGTTAAGGTCGTTCAACAGGTTAGTAGTATCTATCGGTTTCCAGTTGGCCAGTCCGTATTGATATTTGGCATACAACACTTTTCTTACATGTTCATTGATATCGCTCCAGTGCAGTTTTCCTTTGCGGATGGCCTTGCGTACTTTCTTGATACTCCCGTGAATATCACCAGGCAGGCACAACATATCGTTACCGGCGATCAGCGCTTCGCGCGATGCTTCCCCATCGGGATAATACTTGGCCACGCCCTTCATCTCCAACGCGTCGGTAAACGTGAGCCCGTTATAATTAAGTTCCTTACGCAGCAGATTGGTAACGTTGTTATAGGAAATAGAAGTTGGTTTATGCTCGGTGCTGTCAATAGCAGGGATCCACAAATGCGCTATCATTACACTGCCCACACCGGCCCTGAAGATCTGGTTGAACGGATACAGCTCCAGCGAATCGAGCTGGGCTTTTGTTTTATTGATCACCGGCAGATCGAGGTGCGAGTCTACAGCTACATCCCCATGACCGGGAAAGTGTTTGGCGCAAGCCATCACACCGTTATCCTGCAT
>CBFGNU010000473.1:0-1512 GCA_965650195.1 uncultured Mucilaginibacter sp.
CTTCGGTATCTTCCAAAAGTCCATCGCGCTGGTCAATGCCAAGCATGGCGAAATATTGTGCACTGTACCAAACCTGGTGTGTCTCAACATTGTATTCCCACGCGCCGGTATTAGAAACGGAAATTATAGACTTATAACGGTCTTCACTTGCCCGCAGCTGCTCAAGGGCTTCCTTCTTTCGCGTAATATCACGGTTGATGGACATGTACTGGTAAACTTTTCCTTCCTCGTTCAAAAACGGAACAATGATGGTATCCACCCAATAGAAAGAGCCATCTTTAGCCTTGTTGCAAAATTCTCCTCTATACCTTTTTCCCTCTTGCATGGCTAATGCCAACCCGTCAAAATACTCAGGCGGATGTTCGCCCGACCAAAGCAGGCTATGCGACTGGCCTAATAATTCTTCGGACGTGTATTTGCTTATTGTACAGAAATTTTGGTTTACGAAGGTAAAGCGGCCTTCCACATCAGAAATACTAACAATAGAAGAGATATTTAATGCATACTTATAGTCTTTTAGTTCCTTTTCTCGCTCCCTAAGGTCATGAACGGTTTGGTCCTTTATAGCTTCGGCTTCATGCCGCTTTACAATTTCATTTTGTAAGCTTATTAAACTGTTGCGCAGGTGATTGATAGCGTAATATTGTAACACCATGATAGTGCCAAAAGGAACAATGGCGCAAAACCAGCGGCTAATAGGATCATGCACAACTGCAGCAGTAGGCAAATGACCGTTTATTTCGAGGTAAGCCAGTCCGAGATCTGCCGCCATTGTTAATAAGCCAATGGCCAGGCCGCCTCTTCTTCCCAACAAAAAACCGGCGGTGAGTATCACACTCATTTGTGACAGGACGCCGGGCGCAGATATTCCCCCCGCTGTGTAACAGTGAATAGTAATGTACAGCCATAACATTGTTGTAAATGACCAGCTGGCGGTAACGGTACGCTTAAAATAGTTTAGGCCGAGATTAAAAGCGGCAATAACTAGCATAAAGCCTAATAACAGCAGCCAGCGGTACCACAAGTGCGGAAAATAAAACAGCTCAATAAAAATGACTATTGCCGTTGTCAAAAACCACACGATGGTCAAAGCGTAGACCATATAGCTTTGATATTCTGTCTCCTTGTCAGGGGCACGAAAGATGCTGTTCATAGAATAGGCTTAAGATAAATTAGGTTTGAGAGAAAGGGAAATATATCTTACTTTCTGCTACTTATCAGCAGATATACGTACGGCCTGTTAAATTAGTTACGTAAAACTTCCGTCCCTGCAGGGGCATACCTGCGGTATCAAAATTTTTCCTTGTAACACTCAATACCATAACCTGCAACATATTGGCCCATGCTACCGCAAGCGTCCCCGCATAGAAACCCTACTTCACCACCATCACATCATTAGGCGGCAACAATTTAAAGCCCTGCCTTGCATAAACCACCCACTTACCTTCTTCTTTTTTCCAAACCATCAAAACACCTAAAAACGCGCAGTTGTACGTCGGTAGCGAAACGGTT
>CBFGNU010000474.1:0-1502 GCA_965650195.1 uncultured Mucilaginibacter sp.
ATAAAGAGACATACAAAACTTACGATAGCAGCGATCCCATTAATCGCATTATTTTAAATGCTTTTCTTCAAAAATACCGCAAGTACAGCATCCTGTTTGGCGATTTGGTGAATAAAGAGTTTAAAGGCGGTGGCCGGCAGAGCATAGGCGTAAAAGAGCAAGACGTTTTTGTACTAGCCCATACCGGAATGCCTGCTATTCTGGTTGAAACCGGTTTTATTAACCACCCCGAGGAAGAAAAATATCTTTCATCGGATGAAGGGCAGGACGAAATTGTGCAGGGTATCGTTCGCGCTGTTAAAACCTATAAAACCAGTACTACCGCGCAATAAAATTTTATATCTTTACTTAACGGAAATGGTGTCTTCCGATTTGAACCGCCCTAAAAAGCTGATGGCGCCTGCAAAAATTAACGCTATACATCGCCTTGCTAAAACAGGCGATCAATATTTTTTGTAGGACATGAACACTAATTTAAAATTCCCTTCTGTTTCTCTTAACACACTAAAACATATTATTCGTTGGACGGCTATTACTGCGCCCGTAGCTGTGGCTATTGGCAGCATGGTTGCCCTGTTTTTATGGCTGCTTAATTGGGCCATACATTTTAGGTTTAGTCACCCCTGGTTGCTTTATGTTTTACCGCTGGCGGGTGTAGCTATATGGTTCACATATAAAAAGTGGGGTGGCGCGTCTGACAAGGGCAACAACCTGATAATGGAAGAAATACACACGCCGGGTGGCGGTGTGCCTAAACGGCTGGCACCTTTAGTGCTTGTGGCTACTGTAGTTACGCACCTTTTTGGCGGATCGGCCGGGCGCGAAGGAACTGCAGTGCAAATGGGGGGTAGTATAGCACAATTTTTCAGCAAGCAGTTTAAGTTAAATGCCACTGATACACGCATTATGCTCACCGCAGGTGTTGCAGCCGGATTTGGCGCGGTTTTCGGAACACCTTTGGCCGGGGCCATATTTGCGCTGGAAGTACTTGCCATTGGTCGCATTCAATACGATGCCTTACTGGCCTGCCTTATCGCTGCCATTATCGGCGACCTGACGGTAAGCGCCTGGGGTATTCATCATACCGCTTACCATATTGATATTGTACCGGCAACCCAGAACGCGCTTTCGCCTTATTTCAATTTGGATATGTTGCTGCTATTAAAGGTTATTGCAGCGGCAGTAATATTTGGCATTACCAGCCGGCTGTTTGCACAGGCCGTTCATGCCGTAAAAAACACTTTAAACAAATTTATTGCTCCGGAATGGCTTGTCCCTGCAATCGGCGGTGTATTAATAATAGCGCTAACATTTATTATCGGCAAACCCGATTATTTGAGCCTGGGCGTTGATGCTGAATATCCCGGTGCGGTAACTATCCCCTCCGCTTTTAGTTTATCCGGAGCCCATACCTGGAGCTGGTTATGGAAAACCATTTATACCGCAATAACCCTGGGCTCGGGCTTTAAAGGTGGCGAGGTGACTCCGCTATTTTATATTGG